>JASLEW010000461.1 GCA_030150965.1 Thermoanaerobaculia bacterium
CGTGCAGAACCAGCTCGACCGCGCCGAGCGCGAGCTGGTCTCGCTCGCCAGCGCCGTGCCGCCGGACAAGTTCAGCTGGCGTCCGGGCCCCGGCGTCCGCTCCTTCGGCGAGGTGCTGCTGCACGTCGCGGGCGGCAACTACGAGGTCGGCGCCGCCTGGGGCCTGAAGCCGCCGCCGGGCGTCGACCTGGCCAAGATCGAGCAGCAGGGCGCCGACAAGGGCAACGCCGTGGCGGCGATGCGCGTGTCGTTCGAGCAGGTGCGCAAGTCGATCGCCGCGATGCCGGACAGCGAGCTCGACAAGCCGGTCGACATGTTCGGCTACCACGTCACGGTGCGCACCGCCCTGATCGCGGCGGTGGCCCACGCCCACGAGCACCTCGGCCAGGCGATCGCCTACGCGCGGGTCAACGGCATCGTGCCGCCGTGGACCGCGGCCGAGCAGGCGCAGGCGGGCAAGTCGAAGCGCTGAGGCCCTAACCGAGGCGCTCGCGGTAGAGCCGGTCCATGGCCTGCCGCAGCGCCTCGATGCGCCCGTCGCCGCGGTCGCCGCCGGCCAGCTTGGCGGCATCGGCGGCCCTGACCACCAGCGGCCAGTCGAAGTCCACGTTGTCGACGACGTGCGCCCGCCACACCCGCTTGCCGGCGTCCCAGGCGCCGACCAGCCGCGGCCCCAGCTCGGTGTCGGCGGCGTCCGCGGCCAGCAGGTGCCAGCCGCTCGGCAGGTAGCTGCGCACCTCGTCCTCGGTATATCCCAGCGGTTCGTTGGCGCTCATCACGCCGCGTATTCTGCACCAAGCGGCGGCGCCGGAGAATAGGGCTCCTTTCGCCCCTTCCCCGCCGGATGCTACGATCCCTCCGCCGGCGTGCCGCAGGGCCGCCCCATCTCCCGCTCACCCGCACCTGGACCTGGACCTGGAACAGCAGGCGTAGAAGAGGACCGGCATGGAGATCCAGCTCACCGAGGAGCAGACGCTGCTGCGCGACAACGTGCGGCGCTTCGCCGACGAGGTGGCCCGCCCGCGGGCCAAGGAGATCGACCGCACGGGCGAGTTCCCGCGCCAGTTCTTCGCGCAGGCGGGCGAGCTCGGGCTGGCCGGCGTGGCGGTGCCGGAGGCGCACGGCGGCGCCGGCATGGACACCGTCTCCTACTGCCTGGTGATCGAGGAGATCAGCCGCGCCTGCGCCAACTCCGGGGTCATCCTGTCGGTCAACAACTCCCTGGTCTGCGACCCGCTGCTCAAGTTCGGCAACGACGAGCAGAAGCGCGACTTCCTGACCCCGCTCGCCGCCGGCCGCAAGCTCGGCTGCTTCGCGCTCACCGAGCCGGGCGCCGGCAGCGACGCGGCGAGCCTGCGCACCGCCGCGCGGCGCGACGGCGACGACTACGTGCTCGACGGCAGCAAGGTGTTCATCACCAACGGCACCCACGCCGACCTCGCCCTGGTCTTCGCCACCGTCGATCCGGCGAAGAAGCACAAGGGCATCACCGCCTTCATCGTGCCGACCGATGCGCCGGGGTTCCGCCGCGGCGCGCACGAGACCAAGCTCGGGGTCAACGCCTCCGGCACCACCGAGCTGGTGCTCGAGCAGGTGCGGGTGCCCGCGGCCCAGCGCCTGGGCGAGGAGGGGGAGGGCTTCAAGATCGCCATGGCCACGCTCGACGGCGGTCGCATCGGCATCGCCGCGCAGGCGGTCGGCATCGCCCAGGCGGCGCTCGCGGACGCCCTCGCCTACTCGCAGCAGCGCGAGCAGTTCGGCAAGCACCTCTCCGACTTCCAGGCGATCCAGTTCTACCTCGCCGACATGGCGACCGAGATCGACGCCGCGCGGCTGCTCGCCTGGAAGGCCGCCTGGACCAAGGACCAGGGCAGGCGCTACACCCTGGAGGCGGCGCAGGCCAAGCTCTTCTCGTCGGAGATGGCGCAGCGGGTCACCAACAAGGCGCTCCAGATCCACGGCGGCTACGGCTACTCGCGCGAGTACAACGTCGAGCGCTACTTCCGCGACGCCCGCATCACCGAGATCTACGAGGGCACCAGCGAGGTCCAGAAGATGGTGATCGCCGACTGGGTGCTGAACCGGGACTGAGCGGGGCGCCCGCCGCCATGGCACCCGCCGGCCCCGGCTTCGCGCTGTCCGAGGACCAGGAGCTGCTGCGCCGCGAGGTGCGGCGCTTTGCCGAGGAGCGCATCGCGCCCGGGGTCGCCGAGCGCGACCGCGCCCACCGCTTCCCCGCCGAGATCGTGACCGAGATGGCGGAGCTGGGCCTGCTCGGCATGATGGTCGGGGAGGAGCACGGCGGCAGCGGCGCCGACCTGCTCACCTACCTCCTGGCGGTCGAGGAGCTGGCGCGGATCTGCCCGGCGACCGCGGTGACGATGACGGTCACCAACTCGGTGTGCTGCTGGCCGATCGCCCGCTTCGGCAGCGAGGAGCTGAAGCGCCGGGCGCTGCCGGAGCTGGCGGCCGGCGCGCTCGGCGCCTTCGGCCTCACCGAGCCGGGCTCCGGCAGCGACCCGGCCAGCCTGCGCACCAGCGCGCGGCGCGACGCTCCGGACGGGGGCGGCGGCGATGGGCGCGATTGGCTGCTCAACGGCGAGAAGGCGTGGATCACCAACGCCGGGCTGGCGCGCTGGTACGTGGTGGTGGCGCGCACCGACCCGGCGGCGGGCAAGCGCGGGTTGACCGCCTTCGCGGTGCGCGGCGACGCCCCCGGCCTGGGCATCGGCCAGGCCGAGGAGAAGCTGGGGCTGCGCGCCTCGCACACCGCGGCCATCCACTTCAACGACTGCCGGGTGCCGGCCGGCAACGTCCTGGGACGCCCCGGCGACGGGCTCAAGATCGCGCTCGCCACCCTCGGCCACTCGCGGCTGGGGATCGCCGCCCAGTCGGTGGGCATCCATCAGCGGGCGCTGGAGCTGGCGGTCGGCTACGCCCGGGAGCGGGTGCAGTTCGGGGTGCCGATCGCGCAGCACCAGGCCATCCAGTTCCGCATCGCCCAGATGGCGACCGAGCTGGCGGCGGCGCGCCTGCTGACCTGGCGGGCGGCGGTGGCCGCCGATCCGCGCTCGGCGGGGGAGGCCGCTGGCGGCAATGCCCGCGGCGCCGGCAGCGGGGGCGGTGTTGGCAGGGATGGGGATGTCGGCAGGGATGGCGGTGTTGGCAGGGATGGCGCCGCTGGCGCCGAAGCCGGCCGCGAGGCGAGCCGGCTGGCGGCCGAGGCCAAGCTGTTCGCCTCGGAGGCCGCCAACCGCGCCTGCCAGGAGAGCCTGCAGATCCACGGCGGCAACGGCTTCCACGACGACTACGAGATCTCGCGCCTGTACCGCGACGTGAGGGTGACCACCATCTACGAGGGCACCAGCGAGATGCAGCGCCTGGTGATCGCGCGCGACCTGCTGCGCGCCTGAGGCGGGACCTGCGGTGAGCGGCGGTCTCGGAACGCTCGGAATGTTCGGGACGTTCGGGGGGGTGCTGCTGGCGCTCGGCGCCGCGGCGCTCGGGGCGGCCGTGGGCCTCCTGCTCGCCGGCCAGCGCGGCCGGGCGGCGCGCGCGGTGCTCGAGGAGCGCCA
>JASLEW010000464.1 GCA_030150965.1 Thermoanaerobaculia bacterium
CGGCGCTCCTCCCGCGCTCTCCGCCGTGCCCCCGCCGGCCGCGCCGCCGCTCCGCGCCGCGACCAGCGCCGCCCCCACGTCGCCCAGGATGTGCGACGCGTAGCCGAGCCCGACCACCGCCGAGTTGGCGTCGGTGCCGTCGGCGATCACCTGCACGTGCGGCGTCCGGCCGGCGGCGGCGTCCTCGCCGTAGCCTCCGGGGATCACCAGGGCCACCTGGGCGCGGCCGTCGACCAGCCAGGGCTCGACCCGGTCGGGCGTGGGGACGGCGCCGACCAGGTTGAAGTAGCCCGAGCCGGTGAAGCGGTCGGCCAGGGCGCGGCTGGCCGGCGTCTGGTCCTGATCCACCAGCAGCGTCGGGATGTGGTTGACGTCGAGATTGGCGGCATAGCCCAGGGCCAGCAGCTGGATGAGCGGCCCGGCGATGAGCGCGGGGATCATCTTGCGGTCGTGGCGCAGCTGGAAGAGCTCCTTGACGATCACCCGCAGCAGCCCGTTCATCGCCTTCAGACCTCCCGGCGGCTGAGCCGCGCGAAGGCCAGGCCCAGGACCGCCGCGGCATAGGCGGCGAGGAAGGCCACGTCCCTGGCATACGGCGCGAGCCCCGCGCCCTTGAGGATGATGCCGCGCAGCACCACCAGGAAGTAGCGCGCCGGCACCGCATAGGTGACCACCCGCACCGCCGCCGGCATCGAGCGGATGGGGAAGATGAAGCCGGAGAGGAAGATCGCCGGCAGCATCGAGGAGGTGGTGCCGAGCTGGAAGGCCATCGCCTGGGTGTCGGAGATGCTCGACACCAGGAGGCCGAAGCCCAGGGCGCCGATCAGGTAGAGGAGCGTGGCGGCGAACAGCTCGACGTAGCTGCCGCGCACCGCGACGCCGAAGAGCAGGCGGGCGGCGGCCAGGATCATCACCGTGGCGGCGAGCGACACCGAGAGGTACGGCAGGGTCTTGCCGATCAGCAGCTCGCCCGCGGTGAGCGAGGTGACGCGCAGCTGCTCCATGGTGCCGCGCTCCTTCTCGCGCACCACCGACAGCGCGGTCGAGAGCACCGCGGTCAGCATGAGGATGAAGCCGATCAGTCCGGGGACCAGGAACTGCGTGGACTTGAGCTCCGGGTTGTACCAGACCCGCGGCTGGTAATCGAGCGGCACGGCGGACGCGCCCCGGCCCGCGCCGGCGCCGCCGCGGCTGAGCAGGGCGCCGCGCACCTCGGCATCCACCTCGCCGGCAACCGCCGCGGCGTAGCCGAGCACCGTGGTGGCGGTGGTGGCGTCGGCGCCGTCGAGGATGAGCTGGACCTGCGCCGTGCGCCCGGCGGCGGCGTCGCGGCCGTAGGTCTCCGGGATGACCAGGATGGCGATGGCCTCGCGGCTCTCGGTGATGCGCCCCAGGTCGGCGCCCGCCGGCAGGTCGGCCACCAGGTCGAAATAGCCCGAGTTGACGAAGGCCGCGGTGAGGTCGCGGCTGGCGGCGCTCTTGTCGCGGTCCTCGACCGCCAGCCGGATGTGGCGGACGTCGAAGTTGACCGCGTAGCCGTAGAGCAGGAGCATCATCGTCGGCAGGCCGAGCAGCATGGCGAGCGACAGTGGATCGCGCCACGCCTGGCGGTACTCCTTGGCGGCGACGGCGCGGATCTTCGCGAGCTTCACCGCGCGCCCTCGCTCTCCGGGCCCGCGGGAGCCGCCGCGCCCGCGCCCGCCTCGCCCGCCTCGCCCGCCGCGGCAGGATGACGCTCCTCCTCGCGCTCGATGCAGTGGATGAACACGTCCTCGAGCGACGGCACGATGCGCTCGATGGCGAACGGCTCGTTGCCGTCGGCCGCCAGCAGCCCGGCGATCCGCCGCCGCCCGTCCTCGGCGTCGGCGACGACCACGTGCAGCCGGGTGCCGAAGACGGTCGCCTCCAGCACCCACTCCTCCTGCTCGAGCCGCTGCAGCGCCGCGAGGAAACGCGGGCAGGCGACCTCCAGCAGGGCGCGGCCGGCGAACACCGTCTTGAGCTCCGCCACCGTTCCCAGCGCCACCAGGCGGCCGTCGTGCATGAGGGCGATGCGGTTGCAGCGCTCGGCCTCGTCCAGGTAGTGGGTGGTGACGATGATCGTCACGCCGCTCTGCGCCAGGCCCTCGATCAGCTGCCAGAAGCGGCGCCGCGAGATCGGATCGACGCCGCCGGTCGGCTCGTCGAGGAAGACGATCTCCGGCTCGTGCAGCAGGGCGCAGCCGAGGGCAAGGCGCTGCTTCCAGCCGGCCGCCAGGTCGCCGGTG
The DNA here is from genome assembly GCA_030150965.1 of Thermoanaerobaculia bacterium. Taxonomy (GTDB): domain Bacteria; phylum Acidobacteriota; class Thermoanaerobaculia; order Multivoradales; family UBA5704; genus JASLEW01. The sequence goes on from JASLEW010000464.1 coordinate 2,268, forward strand.
AGCAGCGACTCCCTGCCGGTCAGGCCGGCCATCTCCAGCGCCCAGTCCGCCCGCGCGGCGAGGGCCCGGCCGCGCAGGCCGTAGATGCCGCCGAAGAAGCGGAGGTTCTCGATCACCGGCAGGTCGTCGTAGAGGCTGAAGCGCTGGGTCATGTAGCCGATGTGCCGCTTCACCCGCTCGGGGTCGGCGGCCACGTCCACCCCCAGCACCCGCGCCGTGCCGCCGCTCGGGCGCAGCAGCCCGCAGAGCATGCGGATGGTGGTGGACTTGCCGGCGCCGTTGCTGCCCAGGAGGCCGAACACCTCCCCGCGCCGGACCTCGAAGCTCACCGTGTCCACCGAGGTGAAGGCGCCGAAGCGCTTGACCAGCCGGTCCACCTCGATGACCGCCCCGCTCATCGTCCTACCGCACGGCCGAGGTTGGCCAGGGCGAGGCGCACCTGGGCCATGGCGTTGGTGAGGTCGAGGCCGGCGCGCAGCAGGGCGGTCTCGGCGTCGAGCAGCTCCGAGGAGGGGATCACCCCCGCCTGGTAGCGGTCGCGCGCCACCCGCACGTTCTCGCGCGCCGAGTCGCGCCCGCGGGCCGCCACCGTGGCGCCGTCGCGCGCCGTGCCCAGCTCCAGGAGGCGCTGGGTGACCTCCAGCCGCACGCGCCGCTCCAGGTCCTCCAGCCGATGCGCCTGGGCGTCGGCCTGGGCGTCGATCTGCGCCGCCGCGGCCGCGGTGCGCCCGCCGTCGAAGAGCGACAGCGAGAGGGTGGCGCCGACGCTCCAGCTGCTCCGCCACCGCTCCTCGAGCGGCAGGATGCGCGGATTGGGGTTGTCGTAGTCGTAGCCGGCCGCAAGGCTGGCCTGTGGCCGCAGGGCGGCGCGGGTGGCGGCGGCGCTGGCGCGGCCGGCGGCGATGCGGCTGCGCAGCGCC
>JASLEW010000482.1 GCA_030150965.1 Thermoanaerobaculia bacterium
CCCACCAGCATCGTCGCCAGCTCGCGGCGGAAGGAGGCGGGCACCTCGGGCAGCAGCACCCGGTCCTGCGGCCGGCGCGGGCCGGCGAGGCTGGGGCGGACCGTGCCGAGGTCGAGCTCCAGGGTGTCCGAGTACTCGGCGGCCGGGCTCGCGGCGGAGTGGAAGAGCCCCTGGTCCTTCATGTAGGCCTCGACCAGCGCCACCTGCTCCGGCGGCCGGCCGGTGAAGCGCAGGTACTCGAGCGCCACGTCGTCGACCGGGAAGATGCCGCAGGTGGCGCCGTACTCGGGCGCCATGTTGGCGATGGTGGCGCGGTCGGCGAGCGGCAGCGCCGCGAGGCCCGGGCCGAAGAACTCGACGAACTGGCCGACCACCCCCTTGCGGCGCAGCATCTCGGTCACCACCAGCACCAGGTCGGTGGCCGTGGCCCCTTCCGGCAGCTCGCCGGCGAGGCGGAAGCCGACGACGCGCGGGATGAGCATCGACACCGGCTGCCCGAGCATCGCCGCCTCGGCCTCGATGCCGCCGACGCCCCAGCCGAGGACGCCGAGGCCGTTGATCATGGTGGTGTGCGAGTCGGTGCCGACCAGGGTGTCGGGGAAGGCGTAGGTCGCCCCCCCGTCCCCCTCCAGGGGGCCGGTCATCACCACCCGCGCCAGGTACTCCAGGTTCACCTGGTGCACGATGCCGGTGTCGGGCGGCACCACCTTGAAGTTGGAGAACGCGCCCTGGCCCCAGCGCAGGAAGGCGTAGCGCTCGCGGTTGCGCTCCAGCTCGCGCTCGGCATTGATCAGGAAGGCGGCGGCGGAGCCGTACTCGTCCACCTGCACCGAGTGATCGATCACCAGCTCGACCGGCTGGATGGGGTTGATGCGCCGGGCCTCGGCGCGGCTGCCCGACATGGCCGCCATGGCGTCGCGCATCGCCGCCAGGTCGACCACCGCCGGCACGCCGGTGAAGTCCTGGAGCAGCACGCGCGCCGGCATGAAGGCGATCTCGGCCGCCAGGCTCTCGGCGCCGGCGGCGCCGGCCCGCGGATCCCAGCGCGCCAGCGCCTCGATCTCGGTCGCCGAGACCAGGTTGCCGTCCTCCCGCCGCAGCAGGTTCTCGAGCAGGATGCGCAGCGCATAGGGCAGCCGCCCGACGTTGTATGAGTCAAGCGCGTCGAGGCGGGCGATGCGCAGCTCGCGCCCGGACGCGACACCGCCCGCCGTCCAGGCCGAGCGGCAACCGAAGCTGTCTCTCATGGAATTTCTCCCCGGCGCCGCAAGGCGTCGGCGCCCCGTCCGCGACGATACCAGCTAAGCGGCGCCGGCCGGAAACGCCGCTGCTCATGTCCGATGGCTCGGTTTGCTCCCTCGCCGGCGCTCAGAGGAGGTGCGAGCCAGGAACGCTCGCCGAGCACGCTCACCTCTCCGAGCCCTCCCCCCCTCCCCATGTCTCCGAGGGTGGTGGAGGGAGGCAAACTGAGCCACGCGCGGAGTGACCGCCGGACGGCGGGGGTCCGGGATAAGATGGGCGCATGTCTGGCGCCTCCCCGACCCTGGCGGCTCCGGTGCTGCTGCTCGCCATGCCGCAGGTGCTCGATCCCTTCTTCCGGCGCAGCGTCGTGCTGCTGGTGCGTCACGAGGAGGAGGGGAGCCTGGGCTTCATCGTCAACCGGCCCACCGGCATCAAGGTGAACGAGATCCTCAAGGGCATGGAGGTCGGGTGGCACGGCCGCGACGAGACCGTCGCCTTCTTCGGCGGACCGGTGGAGCCCCACCTCGGCACCGTCCTGTTCGGGCCGCCGCCGGCGCGGGAGGAGGGCGGCATCGCGGTCGAGGCGGCGAGCGAGCTGCTCACCGGCGTGTCGCTCACCCAGCACATCGGCGACCTGTCGCGCCTGGCCGAGGCGCCGCCCGACCGCTTCCGCCTCATCCTCGGCTATGCCGGCTGGGGCGCCGGCCAGCTGATCGAGGAGATCCTGCGCAACGACTGGCTCACCGCTCCCGCCAGCGGCGACCTGATCTTCGCCACCGATCCGGACCTGGTGTGGGCGGCGGCGCTCGAATCGGTGGGCGTGGATCCGGCCGCGCTCCCCGCCTGGACGCCGAGCGCCAACGGTGAAGAGACCGCCAACTGAGCCCGGTCCGCCCGGCGGTCCCGGCACGCCGGGCAAGGCGCCGCCGCACCCGCCGCACTTGCCGCACCCGCCGCACCCGCCGCACCCGCCGAGAACCGCGGCGGCGAAGCGGGCCGCGTCCGCCCGGACGATGAAGACCGAGCACCACCGGTCGGCCGGCGGCCTGGTGGTCCACGGCGCCCGCATCCTGCTGATCTCGACCCACGACGGCCGCCGCTGGCAGCTGCCCAAGGGGCACATCGAGGAGGGCGAGACCGCCGGCGAGGCCGCCGTGCGCGAGGTGCGCGAGGAGACCGGAGTGACCGGCAGGGTGGTGGCGCCGCTGCCCGAGATCGACTACTGGTACGTGGAGAAGGGCAGCTTGCGGGTGCACAAGCACGTCGATTACTTTCTGCTCGAGTACCAGAGCGGCGATCCCGCCGATTTCGACGCCGGCGAGGTCTCGGGCGCCGGCTGGTTCAGCTGGGACGACGGCCTCGGCCGGCTGAGCTTCAGCAACGAGCGCCGGGTCGCCGAGCAGGCGCGGCAAGAGGCCGCCAGACTGGCCGGGGGGACCCACCGATGAGCCCGACCAAGACCGCCGCCCGCGGGCGGCCAGCCCCCGCCGGGCGGCTCACGCCCGGCCAGGCGCGCCGCGAGTCGGCCAGGGCGCGGCGCGAGCGGGTGCTGGAGATCCTGACCCGGCTGCGCCACGCCTACCCCGAGAGCCACACCGCGCTCGACCATCACAATGCCTACGAGCTGCTGGTGGCCACGATCCTCGCGGCGCAGTGCACCGACAAGCGGGTCAACGAGGTCACGCCGGCGCTGTTCCGCCGGTTCCCCTCGCCGCGGGCGCTGGCGGGAGCGACCCTGCCCGAGCTGGAGGAGCTGGTGCGCACCACCGGCTTCTACCGCAACAAGGCGCGCGCGCTCCTGGGCCTCGGCCAGGCGCTGGCCGGCGAGCACGGCGGCAAGGTGCCGGCCACCCTGGAGGAGCTCACCACCCTCCCCGGGGTCGGCCGCAAGACGGCCAACGTGGTGCTGGGCAATGCCTTCGGCATCAACTCCGGGGTGGTGGTGGACACCCACGTGCAGCGGCTGTCGCGGCGCCTGGGGTTGACCGCCGAGAGCGATCCCGTAAAGATCGAGCGCGACCTCATGCCGCTCGTGCCGCAGGCGGATTGGGCGCTGTGGTCCAATCTGCTGATCGCGCACGGGCGCCAGGTGTGCAAGGCGCGGCGCCCGGACTGCGCCGCCTGCGTGGTGGCGGAGCTGTGTCCCTCCGCCGAGGTCTAGCCCGCGCCGGAGCGTTGGCGGCGGAGAGAGTGGGCGCGCCGTGGAGCCGTGGCGGGGGCGCCGGGACGAGGCACGGCAAGGAGGCGACGATTCGATGAGCGATACGACGCGCCGGTCGGCGGCCGGCAAGGTGGCGGTGGTCACCGGGGCCAGCTCGGGCATCGGCGAGGCAACGGCGCGCGGGCTGGCGGCCGCGGGCTTCGACGTGGTGCTGGGCGCCCGGCGCCTGGAACGGCTGCAGGAGCTGGCCGCCGCCATCACCGCCGATAGCGCCCATGGCGCCGACAGCGCCGACAGCGCCGACAGCGCCGGCAGCGCCGGCGCCGCCGGCGGCACTGGCGGCACTGGCGGCACTGGCAGGGCGACCGCCATGGCGCTGGACGTGACCGACCTGGCGAGCGTCACCGCGTTCGCCGCCGCCGTGCCGCAGCTCCACCTGCTGGTCAACAATGCCGGCGGCGCCCACGGCCTGGAGCCGCTCGCCGCGGCCAGCGACGACGACTGGCGGTGGATGTGGGAGGTGAACGTGCTGGGGCTGATGCACGTGACCCGCGCCCTGCTGCCGGCGCTGATCGCCTCGGGCGACGGCCACATCGTCAACCTCGGCTCGGTGGCGTCGTTCGAGACCTACGCCGGCGGCAGCGGCTACACCGGCGCCAAGCACGCGGTGCGGGCGGTCTCCCGGACGCTGCGCCTGGAGCTCCTGGGACAGCCGGTGCGGGTCACCGAGATCGATCCCGGGATGGTCGAGACCGAGTTCTCGGCGGTGCGCTTCAAGGGCGACGAGGCGCGCGCCAGGGCGGTCTACCGCGGCATGGAGCCGCTCACCGGCGAGGACGTCGCCGACTGCATCGTCTGGGCGGCCACCCGGCCCGCCCACGTCAACATCGACGAGCTGGTGGTGCGGCCGCGCGACCAGGCGACGGCCCACCACGTCCATCGCCGGGAGAGCTGATGGCCCGCCGCCCGCGACGCGGCAGGGGAGGGATCTGGCTGGCCGCCTGCTGCGTGCTCGCCTGCCTGCTGGGCGGCTGCGACAAGATCCTCCCCCACCGCGGCGAGGGCGAGGAGCTCTACCTCGCCAACTGCGCCGACTGTCACGGCACCGACGGGCGCGGCAACACGGTGCGCGAGATGGGTCAGCCCTATGCCGACCTGACCGACGGCCAGTGGAAGTTCGGCGGCGAGGACAGCGCGATCGCCAACACCATCCGCGAGGGGTCGTTCGGGCTGATGCCGGGCTTTCAGGAGAAGCTCTCCGATCAGCAGGTGCAGGCCCTGGTGGCCTGGCTCAAGGTGTTGCGCCGGCGGGCCGCCGGCGACGCGCCGTGAGGCGGG
>JASLEW010000759.1 GCA_030150965.1 Thermoanaerobaculia bacterium
CGGGGTCGCCGGGGTCGCCGGGGTCGCCGGCAGGGGCACCGCGGCGCCCAGCTGCTGGCCGGCGCCGGCCGAGGGCGGCCCGAGGTTGCTCATCCCCATGCCCGGCGGCGGCAGCAGCGTCCCCGGGCTGGGCTGGTCCACCGGCGGCCGGCCGTCGTCGGCGGTCGAGCCGTGCGCCGCCATCTCGGCCAGCGGCGGCGTGGTGACCCGCGGCAGCCCGTGCGCCGCGATCATCTCGATCGCCAGGTCGATCGGCAGCCGCACCGTCCCCTGCGCACGGTCCACCCAGCCGGCGGAGCCGAGGCGCTGCTCGTCCTCGGCGTGCATCTCCTGCATGTCGGCGGTCGGCGACGGCTGGAGCAGGGCGCCCGCCGGGTGCGCCGGGCGGCCCGCCGCCATCGCCGGCGGCGCCTCGGCGTGGAGGCGGTCGAAGTGCGCGAACCCCCGCATCAACCCCCACATGGCGAGCGCCGACAGCAGGGTGATGACCAGCACCCCGGCGGTCACCCCCAGGATCAGCGGGACGTTGAGGTCGCGGTCGAACTCCTCCGGTTCGACCAGGTGCGGGTGGCCCGACGGGCCGTGCGCGGCAGCTTGCGGGTCGCTCATGTGCGCACCACCTCTCCCACCTGCGGGTCATGGATCGGCAGCAGCGGCCGCTGCTTGAGCTGGCGGGCGAAGAGCCACAGCCAGCCGCCGAAGAGCGCCGCCGGCACCGCGAGGTACATCCACTCCATCGCCAGGGTCTGGCTGCCCGCGGCGCCCACGTAGGAGGGCTCGACCTGCCAGAACAGGTCCACCAGGCGCATCAGCAGCATCCAGGCGGCCAGCGAGGCGAGCAGCCGCGGCCGCAGCTTGAGGTCGCGCGACAGCAGCAGCACGAAGGGCAGGGCGAAATGGCACCAGACGACCACGCCGGCGACCACCCCCCAGCCGGAGAGGATGCGGTGTCGGTACCAGAAGATCTCCTCCGGGAGGTTGCCCGCCCAAGTGATGAGGAACTGCGAGAAGCAGATGTACGTCCACAGCATCACCAGCGCCAGGTATAGCTTGCCATAGTCGTGGAAGTGCCGCTTGACCATCAGCGGTCCCATCGGCTCGCTCTGCGACAGGAAGAAGGCGATGACGATGGTGAACGTCAGCCCCGACAGCGCCTGGCTGACGATCAGGTAGAAGCCGTACATGGTCGAGGACCAGTGCGGCTCGAGCGACAGCAGCCAATCCACCGAGGCGAAGGTGGCCGCCAGGCAGTAGATGACGATGCCGGGGCCCGACACCATGCGCATGCGCCGCGCCAGGTCCGGATCGGCCGTGCGGTCCTGCTCGGCCGAGAAGCGGTTGATCAGCCGGGCGAGCACCCAGGCGATGGCGAAGTAGAGGACCAGGCGGCCGATGTAGCCCCAGGTGGTGAGGTAGTAGTGCGTCTTCCACTGCAGGATCTTGTCGACCTTCACCTTGGCCGGATCGGCCCAGCTGTAGAGGCGCGGCAGCCAGAAGAAGAGCGGCACCGCCGCCAGGAGCAGCACCGGGATGGTCCGCGTCGCCGCCTCCAGCTGGCGGCGGACCACCAGCAGGAACCCGCCGCCGACCAGGTGGTTGAGCATCGCCAGCGCCAGCGAGCCGAAGGCCAACCCGACGCAGTAGAGCCATCCCACCAGGTAGCCGCGGAAGAAGTAGTCGGGGTTGAGGAAGAAGCCGAGGACGCTGCCGGCCAGGCCGGCAACCCCGATGGTCAGGCCGAGCCTCTGGAGGCGGTCCACGGCCGGCGGCGCGGCGAACGCCTCGGCGTCGACGCGGCTGACCTTCGGCACATTCAGGGCGCTGCTGCTCATGGCACCTCGCTCGTCTGGGGCCGCGGCAGCGCGGCCGGCTTGCCGGAGGCCGGCACCTGGGGGGACGTTCCAGCGGACGGCGCCTGCGGGGGCGCCTTGGCCAGGTCGCCGGCGATCGCCTGCTGCGCCGGCGCCGGCAGGTCGGAGAGCCGGGCGCCCTGGCTGAGCTGCAGGGCCCGGATGTAGGCGGCGATCGCCCAGCGGTCGGCCACCGGGATCTGCGCGGCGTAGCTGGGCATCACGCCGTACCCCTGGCTCATCACGTCGAAGAAGTGGCCGACCTGCGCCGCGCGCTGGGTGTCGGAGTGGAACGACGGCGGCTCCTTGTAGCCGCGCGTCACGATCATGCCGTGACCGTCGCCCGTCCTGCCGTGGCAGGGGGAGCAGAAGATGTTGTAGCGCTCCTCGCCGCGCAGCAGCACCTCGCGGGTCGCCGGGAAGGGCAGATCGGCGACCGGACGGCGGTCGCGGATGCCGGTGTAGAGCGCCGGGTCGGCGCGCAGCTCGCCGCGGGCCACGGTGTGCGCCGGCGGCAGGCGCGCCGAGGCGCCGTCCGGGTAGAAGGTGCTCTCGCGGAAGGTGTGCATCGAGTTCTGGTCGCGCATGTCGTTGCGGCAGCCGGCAACGAGCGGCAGCGCCAGGCAGCCGAGGACCAGCGCGGCGGTCGCGGCGGGAGTGCGGCGATGGCAGCGGCGGCGGCGGTCAGTGCGCAACGTCGGACACCTCGCTGGGATGCAGGCCGGCGAAGAAGCGGTGGGCCTCGTCGCGGTCGAACTTCGGATCGGTCGCCTCGATGACCAGGTAGAAGCGGTCGTTCGAGGCGCGCTCGAAGCGCGGCACGTTGAACACCGGATGGTACGGCTGCGGCAGGCCGTTGAGCAGGCACATGCCGACCACCGCCGAGAGCGCGGCGAACAGGATCGTGCACTCGAAGGTCGGCACGATGAAGGCCGGCCAGCTGTTGTACGGCCGGCCGCCGATGTTCCACGGCCAGATGAAGACCTGGGTGGTGTAGGCGAGGAAGAAGCCGGTCAGGCCGCCGACGATGCCCCCGGCCAGCACCACCAGCGGCATCTTGGAGCGCGGCAGCTCCAGGGCCTCGACCACGCTCTCCATCGGGTAGGGGGTGTAGGCGTCCACCCGGCGGTAGCCCGCCGCGTGCACCTGGTGCGCGGCCTCCACCAGCTCGGCGGCGGTGGCGAACTCGGCCATCACGCCGTAGACCTGGCCGGTGCCGCCGGCGACGGTGTCGTCGTAGTCGATCGCGCTGGATTCCGGTCTCACGCTGGCTCCTCCAGGCTCGCCGGGCCGCCGTGGCCATCGCTGCCCTTGACCAGCGTCCGCACCTCGGACATGGCGATCATCGGCAGGTAGCGGACGAACAGCATCATCAGGGTCATGAACACCCCCAGGGTGCCGATGAAGGTCGCCCAATCCCACTGGGTGCCGCGGTACATGCCCCATTCGGACGGCACGAACTCGCGGTGCAGGCTGGTGACGATGATGACGAAGCGCTCCAGCCACATGCCGGCGTTGATCACCATCGAGATCAGCCACAGCTGCACCACGTTGGCCCGCACGCTCTTCTTCCACAGCAGCTGCGGCACCAGGCCGTTGCAGAAGATGAGCGCCGCCCAGAACCAGCGGTAGGGCCCCAGGATGCGGTTCTTCATCATGAACCACTCGTAGTCGCTGGCGCTGTACCAGGCGAAGAAGATCTCGATCATGTAGCCGTAGAACACGATCAGCCCGGTCGCCAGCATCACCTTGCCCATGGCGTGCAGGTGGCGCTCGGTGATCATGTCCTGCAGCTTGAAGGCGGCGCGCAGCGGCAGCAGCAGCGTCAACACCATGGCGAAGCCGTCGAAGATGGCGCCGGCGACGAAGTAGGGCGGGAAGATCGTCGAGTGCCAGCCCGGGATGATGCCGATCGAGAAGTCGAAGCTCACCACCGTGTGCACCGACAGCACCAGCGGCGTCGCCAGCCCGGCGAGCAGCAGGTAGGCGCTCTCGTAGTTGTTCCAGTGGCGCACCGAGCCGCGCCAGCCGAGCGACAGCATGCCGTAGACGACGCGCGAGACCTTGGTCTTGGCGCGGTCGCGCATGGTGCCGAGATCCGGGATGAGGCCGGTGTACCAGAAGAGCAGCGACACCGTGGCGTAGGTCGAGACCGCGAAGACGTCGAAGATCAGCGGGCTGCGGAACTGCGGCCAGAGGCCCATGGTGTTCGGGTAGGGCAGCAGCCAGTA
>JASLEW010000816.1 GCA_030150965.1 Thermoanaerobaculia bacterium
GCGCCGCTGCCGCAGGGTCCGGGACCGCCGGCGCCGCGGCGGCGGCCCCACCGGCGCTCCAGCGGACGATCTGGTCCCAGGTGCGGCTCAGCTTGTCGCCGAAGATGACCACCAGGTCGCCGGCGGCGGCGAGGGTGAGCGCCAGGTCGACCGCGGCCTCCTCGCCGTGGACCTCGGGCGCGATGGCATCGGGCGGGAAGCCGGCGGCGAGGAGGCCGCGGCGCAGCAGCGCGCTGGACTCGCCGGGCGGCCGGCCGCGCCGGTCGTCGTCCTCGCGCAGCAGCACGTAATCGAAGGCCGGCGCGGCGGCGGCGCCCAGCGCCACGATGTCGTCGTCGCGGCGGTCGCCCGGCGCCGCCACCACGCCGATGCGCCGGCCGTGCACCGAGAGGCCGCGGATGGTGCGCGCCATCGCCTGCATGCCGTGCGCGTTGTGCGCGTAGTCGAGCAGCACGCGGAAGGGCGCCTCGTTGTAGAAGTTGAGCCGGCCGGGGGTCTGGAAGAAGTCGGCGGTGAAGGTGCGCAGCCCCTGGCGGATGTTCTCCAGCCCGATGCCCAGGCCGCGGGCGATGGCCGCGGCGAACATGGCGTTCTGGATGTTGTGCACCGCGTGGCCCTCGACCGTGGCGGGGATCTGCCGCGCCAGCAGCAGCGGCACCTGGTCGCCGTTCTCGTAGAGCACCAGCATGCGGCCGGAGAGGCCCTCTTCGAGCGACACCGCGGCGCCGCGGTCGCGGCGCACGTGGGAGCGCACCAACGGATTCTGCGGGTCCATGGTGACGTAGATGGGGCGCGCCGGGCTGTGCGCCGCCATCCTCGCCACCCGCTCGTCGTCGGCGTTGAGCACGCAATGGTCGCGCGCCACCTCGACGATCACCTGCTTGACCCGCGCCAGGTCGTCGAGGCTGTCGATGCCGCCCATGCCCAGGTGATCGCTGGCGACATTGAGCACCGCGCCGACGCTGCACTTGCGCCAGCCGAGGCCGCTGCGCACGATGCCGCCGCGCGCCGTCTCCAGCACCGCCGCATCGACCGTCGGGTCGCGCAGCACCAGGTGGCTGGCCCACGGGCCGGTCATGTCGCCGCGGACGGTCAGCACGCCGTCGATGTAGACGCCGTCGCTGGTGGCCATGCCGACGGTGTGGCCGGAGAGCTTGAGGATGTGGCCCACCATGCGGGTGGTGGTGGTCTTGCCGTTGGTGCCGGTGATCGCGGCGATCGGGATGCGGCACGGGATCCCCGGCGGGAAGAGCATGTCGATCACCGGCCCGGCGACCTCGCGCGGCGTGCCCTCGGTGGGCGCGGTGTGCATGCGGAAGCCGGGCGCGGCGTTGATCTCGACGATGGCGCCGCCGGCCTCCTTGTGGCTGCGGGCGATGTCGGGCGAGATGAAATCGACGCCGCCGACGTCGAGGCCGATGGCGAGCACGCCGCGCTCGGCCATGATGCGGTTGTCGTAGTGGATGGCGTCGGTCTTGTCGATCGAGGTGCCGCCGGTGCTGAGGTTGCCGGTCGAGCGCAGGTAGAAGACCTCGCCCGCCGCCGGCACCGATTCGGGGGTGCGGCCGGCCTCGGCGATCAGGCGCAGCGCCTGCTCGTCGAGCTCCAGGCGGGTGAGGACCTTCTCGTGGCCGACGCCGCGGCGCGGGTCCTGGTTGACCAGCTCGACGAGCTCGGCGAGCGTGTGCCGGCCGTCGCCGATGACGTGCCCGGGCACGCGGTGCGCCGCCGCCACCACCCTGCCGTTCACCACCAGGATGCGGTAGTCGCTGCCCTCCTGGAAGGTCTCGACGATCACCGTCGAGGAGTGCTCGGCCGCCTGCTCGAAGGCGGCGCGCACCTGCTCGGGGGTGCGCAGGCCGATGCCCACGCCCTTGCCGTGGTTGCCGTCGAGCGGCTTGACCACCACCGGATAGCCGAGCGCCGCGGCCTCGGCCACCGCCTCGTCGGCGTCCCAGACCCGCGCCTGGCGCGGCACCGGCAGCCCGATGTCGGCGAGGATCTGGTTGGTGAGCCGCTTGTCGGAGGCGATCTCGACCGCGGTGTGGCGGGTCTCGCTGGTGATCGTGGCCTGGATGCGGCGCTGGAACTTGCCGTGGCCGAGCTGCACCAGCGACCGGTCGTTGAGCCGGATCCACGGGATGTCGCGCGCCTCGGCGGCCTTGACCAGCGCCGCCGTCGAGGGGCCGAAGGCGCGCCGCTGCGCCAGGCGCACCAGCGACTCGCAGCGGGCGCGGAAGTCGAAGGGCGAGGCGTCGTGGGCGGCGCGCTCCGCGGGCAGCAGGTGGAGGATCACCGCCAGGGCCAGCTCGCCCGCGGCGCGGCCGACCGCCTCCTCGGCGAAGCTGTAGACGACGTGGTACTGGCCGGCCGGCAGGCCCTCGCTCCGGGTCTTGCCGTAGCTGACCGGCGTGCCGGCGAGGCATTGCAGCTCGATGGCGATGTGCTCCAGGACGTGGCCCAGCCAGGTGCCCTCGTCCTCGCGCAGGCGGCGCACGAAGCCGCCGGGCTCGCCGTAGGAGCAGGAGTGCTCGTGGAGGGTCGGGATCAGCGTCAGCAGAGCATCGGTGAACCCCGGCAGGCGCCGGGTGGGGTACTCCTCCAGCTCGCCGAGGTCCACCCGCAGGCGGATGACCGGCCCCAGGGCATAGAGGTTGGGGCCGCGGTAGACGCGGCTTTCGAGGATCTTCACCGATTGAGCGCGGCGGGATGGTTCCCCTTGCCGTTCAACGAAAAGCGCCGTGCTCGTCGTATCCCAGGATGTCGTCTGCCGACCGGCGATCGCGATCGGGAAGCAGGCTGCACCGCTGGCCTATGCCGCGCAAGGTGGTCAGGAGATCCGCTGCCGACCTCCTCCCCTTCAGGCGCTCCAGGCGCTCCTCGAGCGAGTGCTGAATCGCGTCGGTGAGCGTTTCCCCCGCCTCCGCGGCGACCTCACGGGCCAGCTTCCCGGTGACGGGGTTCTTGATGTTGAGGGCGATGACCCGATCCTCCACGGCAGGAATCCACCAAAAACTCTAGTTTCTTTCCACCCTCCACGCAAGCGCATGCTCCTGCGGAGGAGGTCTCGGGAGGAGAGCCCTGCACCGCGAGGGCCGCCATGCCCAGCAGGCCGAGCGGCACCAGGGCGGCGCAGATGCGGAAGAAGGCGGCGGCGAGGTGGGCGGGCGGCGGGATGTAGGAGAAGAGGGCGGTCAGGTCGTAGATCAGGACCTGGCACCAGACGACGGCGAAGAGGGCCAGGGCGGCGCGGCTCCTCCCGCTCCTCGCGATCGCCGCCGCCGCCGTCAGCGCCGCCAGGACCATCCAGAAGCCCAGCCAGTCGGGCTCCAGGAGGAGAGACAGACATTGGCGCTGGATGTCCGCGAGCCGCGGCAGGCGGTCGAGGCCGCGGTGCCAGAAGTCGCCGATGAAGAAGCCCACGCCGGGCGGCAGGATCAGCTTCTGCATGGCCAGCGCGCCGGCCATCAGCGCCGCGGCGGGGCCGGCGCGGAGCGCCCACTCGACGGCCGCCTCCCGGCGGCTGGCGCTCCGTGCAAGAAGCGGCGCGGCCGCGAGCAGCAACATCGCCAGCACCAGTCCCTCCTGCTTGATCCAGGGGAGGAGGCCCAGGGCCAGGCCCGCG
>JASLEW010000823.1 GCA_030150965.1 Thermoanaerobaculia bacterium
TGGCTCGTCCGCGGCCTGCGCGCGACCGTCCGCCTGCGCCACCACGGCGACGCGCGGCTGCGCTCCTGGGAGGAGCGCGGCGAGCACTTCATCCTCGCCTTCTGGCACCGCCACCTGCTGCTCATGCCCTACGCCTACCGCGGCCGGCGCATCTCGGTCCTCATCAGCAGGAGCGGCGACGGCGAGCTGATCGCCCGCACCGTGGCCCATCTCGGCATCGCCGCGGCGCGCGGCTCCTCCAGCCGCGGCGGCGCCGCCGGCCTGCGCGAGCTGCTGCGCCAGGCGGCGGCGGGCTACGATCTGGCCTTCACCCCGGACGGCCCGCGCGGCCCGGTGGGAGCGGTCGGCCCCGGGGTGATCCTGGCGGCGGCGGCCACCGGCCTGCCGGTGCAGCCGGTCGCCCTCGCCGCCTCGCGCTGCCGCCGCCTGCGCTCCTGGGACCGCTTCGTGGTGCCGCTGCCGCTGGCGACCGTCCATTTCGTCTACGGCGAGCCGCTGTCGGTGCCGCGCCGCCCGGACCTCGGCGCCTGCGCCGCGCAGCTGCGGGAGCGCCTCGATGCCGCCGAGGCCGCGGCCGAGCGGGCGGCGCACGGCGCCGCGGGATCCCGATGGCCCCCGGCGGGAGATCCATGAGACCAAGGAGAGGACAAGAATGCGCAGCATGACCGGCTATGGCGAAGCGAGCGGCGGCAACGACCGCCGCGCCGTCACCGTCTCGCTCAAGGCGGTGAACCACCGCTTCCTCGATCTCCAGCTGCGCCTCTCCGACGAGCTGCGGGCGAGCGAGGCGGCGCTGCGCGAGCTTCTCGGGCGCGACCTGGTGCGCGGGCGCATCGAGGCGCGGGTCGAGGCGCGGACCCTCGGCGAGCGGGGCAGCAGGGTGGAGATCGACCTGGAGCTGGTGCGCGCCGTCCACGCCGCGCTGCGCGCTCCGCTCGATGCCGGCCTGGTGACCGGCGGCCTCTCCGCCGGCGACCTCCTGCGGCTGCCGGCGGCCCTGCGGGTGGAGACGCCGGCCGGCGCCTGGGACGAGGCCGACGAGGATCTCCTGCTGCGCACGGCGGCGGCGGCGGCGGCGCAGCTCACCGCCAGCCGCGAGGCCGAGGGCGCGGGGCTGGCGGCGGCCCTGACGGATCGGCTGGAGGCGCTGGCGGCCACCGTCGAGCGCCTGGACCTCCTGCGCGGCCCGGTGCTCGCCGAGACCGCCGCGGCCCTGCGCCGCCGGGTCGCCGATCTGCTGGCCGGCCAGACCCTCGACGAGGCCCGCATCGCCCAGGAGGTCGCCCTCCTCGCCGACCGCGGCGACGTCACCGAGGAGATCGACCGCCTGCGTTCGCACCTGGCGCATTTCGCCACCGTCGCCGCCGGCGCCGGGGCGAGCGGCAAGCGCCTCGACTTCCTCACCCAGGAGATCCTGCGCGAGCTCAACACCCTGGGAGCCAAGTGCCGGAATGCCGAGATGGTGCGCATCGTCCTCGACGCCAAGGTCCTCTGCGAGCAGCTGCGCGAGCAGGTCCAGAACGTCGAGTAGGCGGGGAGCGGCGCGCCGGCGAGGGAGCAGGCTGCGCCCACTGCGCCCACTGCCTGGTTACGGCCGGGAGAAATATGTGATAATCGAGCGCGACGCCCGCCGGGCTAGCGAGGGATTCGCCGGCCGTTCGGTCACCTCTGTGGAACAACGGTGAAAAAGCCAGATGACCCTTGCCGGTCTGCCGCGGCAGTCCAAGGAGGAATCGCGTATGGATGACAAGACACAGGCCCGGGGGCAGGCCCCCGAGGTGGACAGCAAGTTCCGCCTCGTGCTCGTGGCCGCCAGCCGGGCCGAGCAGCTGATCCGCGGCGCCCGCCCGAAGCTCGACGGCGGCAAGCGCAAGTCCACCCGCCTCGCCATGGAGGAGGTGGCGAGCCACCTGGTGGATTGGGGCTACGGCCCGCCGCCGCAGCCGGAGCCCAGCCCCGAGGCGGCCATCGAGGAGCAGCCCGCCGCCGAGGTGCACTGAGGGCTCCGCCGGCCGCCGCCCCGCTCCCCGCTGCCCTCCTGATCATCACCGGCCGCGGCCAGCGCCTCGCACCGTTGCTTCCTCTCAGGGCTGACGAGACAGCAGGCCGGTCCGGGGGTTCGGATGGCGCCATGACGACCCACGACGAGCAGCAGAACGAGCGCGACGAGCAGAGCGAGCGCGCGGCGGGCGAGCGGCACGACACGGCCGCCCCGCTGCGGGTCCTCCTGGGTGCGACCGGCGGGATCGCCGCCTACAAGGCCGCCGACCTGGTGCGGCGGCTGCGCGGACGCGGGCACGAGGTGCGCTGCGCCTTGAGCCGGGGCGCCACCGCCTTCGTCACTCCGCTGACCCTGGAGGTGCTGTCGGGCAACGCCGTCTATCTGGACGAGTACCTGGAACCCACGCCGGCGCCCGGGCCGGTGTCCGCGCCGCTCCCGGAGCCGCCGTCCGGCCCGCTCCCCGCGGCGCCCGCCGGGCGGCAGGCGGGGCCGGACGCGGCTCCGGGAGCGGCGCGGACACCGGCCCGGGCGCCGGCGTGGGTTCCAGGTACTCGTCCAGATAGACGGCGTTGCCCGACAGCACCTCCAGGGTCAGCG
>JASLEW010000922.1 GCA_030150965.1 Thermoanaerobaculia bacterium
CGGCGCGTGCCACCCCCGGTGCTCCCGCGGCGGCCGGCGGCGCTCCCGCCGCGGGCGGACCGCCGGCAGCCTGCCGCAGCCTGTCCAGCCATCCCCGCCAACCGCGCATCCGGCCGCTCCTCCGCGCGCCGCCCCGGGCCCCGAGCCCGGGCAGTCCGCGCGCGATGGGACGCCAGGGGAGCCGCGGGACCGCGGCACACCTGGCGCCCGGCAACGTCTGCCGTCGAGGCTACGGGCGGCGGCGGCGGCGGACCATACCGCCGCGAGGGGATCTTTGGCCGGGCGCCGGCGGGTGCCGGCAGGCGGCGGGGCGCGACCGGGGAGGGGCGCGAGGGCGGGTGGGGGCGGAACCGGCGCCGCTCCGGCTCAGGGCTTGGCCGCCGAGTGGCGCACGTCGCGCCCCTCGACGTAGTAGATGACGTCCTCGGCGATGTTGGTGGCGTGATCGGCGATCCGCTCCAGGTTGCGCGAGATGAGCAGCAGGTGCAGCGCCCGCGTCACCGTCTTGGGATCTTCGATCATGTAGGTGAGCAGCTCGCGGAAGAGCTGATGATAGAGGCCGTCCACCGCGTCGTCGCCGGCCAGCACCTCGGTGGCCAGCTCGGAGTCGCGGTTGACGAACGCGTCGAGGCTGCGGCGCACCATGGTCTGCACCAGGTCGGAGAGGTGCGGCAGATCGATGTAGGGCTTGAGCGGCGGCTGATCGATCAGCTGCTCGACCGACTGCGCGATGTTGACCGCCGAGTCGCCGATGCGCTCCAGGTCGCTGTTGATCTTCATCACCGCCACCAGGAAGCGCAGATCGACCGCGGCCGGCTGCTTGCGGCCGAGGACGCTGTGGCAGTAATCGTCGATCTCGATCTCCAGCTGATCGACCGAGCGGTCGCTCGCGATCACCGCGGCGCAGAGCGGCGCGTTGCGCTCCAGCAGCGCCTGCGTGGCCTTGGCGACCATGCTTTCGACCATGCCCGCCATCTTGAGCAGGTTCTGCCGGATGCGGTCGAGATCGTGATCCAACCGTCGTTCCATGAAGTCCCGGTCCCCTTTCTACGCCGCGGCATCTTACCTGCTCCCGCCGCGGTTGGAAAGCCGCGCTGCCGCCGGTCCCGGTCCGGTCGGTGACAGCTCGCGGACACCGGCGTGACGGCTCGATGGCAGAGGCGGCCTCAGCCGGCGGTGGCGCGCGGCCGCGCCAGACGGCGGCCTTCCATGACGTGCCGCACGCTGCCGCCCAGCTCGGCGAGCACCCGGTTCCGGCGCTGCTTCAGGCGCTGGTAGGCGAGGGCGATGTCGAGGATCAGCAGGATGCGGATCGAGGTGCAGGCCAGCTCGCCGGTGCGGTGGCTGCCGATGCGCTCGAAGCCGAGCACCCGGGTGTGAAAGCCGAGCGGCGAGTGCGGATCGTCGGCGAACACCGAGGTGAAGAAGTGGGTGTAGCCGCGCTCCACCACCTCGACGATCGCCGCCCGCATCAGCCGCAGCACGACGCGGATGTTGCGCCGGTGGCGCGGCACGATCATGAAGCGGCCGATGTCGACGAAGCGGCCGCGCCGCTTGAGCGTCTCCAGATCGACGTCGGGCTCCAGGCGCACGTCGAGCTCGGCGGGCAGCTCGAGCGGCGGATCGTAGACCAGGCGGATGACGCCCGCCGGCTCGCCGTCGACCGTGACCATGAACCACGAGCGGTCGGTCTGAGTGCCGGCGTCCGCCGGCACCTCGGCGCCGGCGTCGGCGATCCACCGCTTCTCGCGCGCGTACACCGCTTCGACCACGTTCAGCGCGCGCTCGCGGTCGGCGCCGGTGAGGATCTTCTTGGCCACGATGACGTTTCTCATGATGCCTCCTCTGGCGCCGCTGGCGCCGGTAACGCCGATGGCGCCGACACCGCAGATTGCATTGGGCCTCCCTGGGCGAGCTGCCCGGCGAGCGCGCTCATCACCCGGTTCACCACCCGGCGCGCCAGGCGGCCACGGCTGGCCGTCCCGGCCAGGAGCTCGCGCCGCTCGGCGCTGAAGTCGAGCGGCTCGCCGATGGCCAGCACCAGGCGCCCGGCGTGCGGCACGCGCCCGAGGCGGGCCTGCGCCGGGTAGGAGATGGTGGCCGGCACGACCGGCACGGCGGCGGCGAGCGCCAGCTCGCCCAGGCCGAGCCGGCCGCGCAGGAGGGCGCCGCCGCGGCGGTTGCGGGTGCCCTCGGGGAAGATGCCGATGCTCTCGCCGCGCTCGAGCTCGGCCAGGCAGGCCGCGACCACCGGCCGGCGACGCCGCTCGCGGCGATGGCGCTCACCCAGGCGGAAGCGGGCCGGCTTGCCGTAGACCGGGACCGGCGCCGCCTGGCGCAGCAGCCAGCCGAGGACCGGCGCCTCGACGTACATCCAGTCGGCGAGGAAGTGGAGCGGCCGTCCCTGGCGCAGGTAGAGCAGAGCGGTGGGGACGAGCAGCGCTTCGAGCGCGTTGCCGTGGTTGAGGGCGAAGATGGCCGGCTCGGGGATCGCCGCCAGCCGTTCGGCGTGCGCCACCTCGACCAGCTGTCCCAGCGTGGCCATCAACCCGCGGCAGAGCACGCGGGTGAGGCGGCGCTGCATCAGCGGCAGCGGCGCCCTGAGCGGCGCCAGGCCTGGGCGCCAGGTCTGGACGGAAACCGGCGGCGGCGCTGCAAACCGAGCGGCGCGGCCATCCTGGTTCCCTGTCTCCATCCGCCTCCTTTATGACAGGGGCGCATGGTGGGGCCATTGCGGCACGGTGCCACGGCCGTGACAGGGCGGCCGGAGAGGAGCCGTTCCCGCGGCGTGGAGGGAGGCAGAGCTGATCCGCCGCCCGCGAGGAGCCAGACGCCGGCGGGGCGTCCCCCGCTGCGCCCTACGCCGCGGGCGGCGAGGAGCTGGCGCCGGCCGCCTCGGCGCCCGCGAGCGGCAGGAAGACGCGGAAGGTGGTGCCGCGGCCGACGCGGCTCTCGACCTCCACCCGGCCGCCGTGCGACTGGGCGAGGTGCTTGACGATGGCGAGGCCCAGGCCGGTGCCGCCCTCCTCGCGGGCACGCCCCTTGTCGACGCGGTAGAAGCGCTCGAAGATGCGCGGCAGCGCCTCGGCCGGGATGCCGATGCCGGTGTCGGTCACCTCGACCACGGCGTGGCCGGCCTGGCGCGTCAGCCGCAGCTGCACCTCGCCGCCCGGCCGGTTGTACTTGATGGCGTTGTCGAGCAGGTTGACCATCAGCCGTTCGAGGCCGTCGGCGTCGCCGGGGATGCGCGGCACGCCCTCGTCCTTCACCTCCAGGCTCAGCCGCCGCTCGCGCGCCGCGGTGCCGAGCATCTCGACGGCGCGCCCGCCGATCGCCGCCAGGTCCACCGCCTCGCGCTCGCGGTCGGCCGGCGGCGAGACGCTCTCGAGCTTCGACAGCGTGAGCAGGTCGTCGAGCAGCGCCTGGAGCCGCCGGCACTGCCAGAGCAGGCGCTCGGTGAAGCGGCGCGCCGTCTCCTGCTCCTCCAGGGCGCCGTCGCGCAGCGTCTCGGCGTAGCCGCGGATCGCCGCGAGCGGCGTCTTGAGCTCGTGCGACACGTTGGCCACGAAGTCGCGGCGCATGTCGGCGACGCGGGTGAGGTCGGTGGTGTCGCGCGTCACCACCACCGCGCCGCGATCGCCGCCGGCGAGCGCCGCCGAGGCGAGCAGCAGCGTGCGCCGCTCCGGCACCTGCATCTCGATCTGGCCGCTCTGCGGCTCGCCGCGGCGCAGCGTCGCCGTCACCAGCCGCCCCAGCTCCGGGTGGCGGCTGATCTCGAGCAGCGGCCGGCCGGTCACCTCGCCGGCCAGATCGAACAGCCGGCAGAAGGCCGGATTGGCCGACAGCGCCCGGCCGTCCGGGCCGACCACCAGCACCCCCTCGGACATGCTCGCCAGGATCGATTGCAGGTGGTCGCGCTCGCTGCGCACCGCCGCGAACTGCGCCTCGGCGCTCTCCGCCAGGCGGTTGAGCGCCCGCGACAGCACCGCCAGCTCCTCGACCTCGGGCTCCGCGACCCGCGACGCCCGGCCGGAGGCCAGTGCGCCGGCGCCGGCGATCAGCCGGGCGAGCGGCCGGAACAGGCGCCGGTCCAGCCAGACAGCGCCGAGCCCGATGGTGACGGCGGCGGCGGCGCCGGCCACCAGCAAGGCGGCGCCGAGCTGCGGATGGAGCGCCGCCGGCAGCATCGACCAGAGCAGGAGCCCGGCGGTGGCAAGCGCCGCCAGCACCGGCCAGAGCGGCGCCAGGCGGAGCTTGGGCGGCAGGTGGCTGGAGCGCAAGGTCCCGGGGGTCTCAGGGCCTCAGGCGGTAGCCGACGCCGATCACCGTCTCGATGCGCTCGGCCTCGGCGCCGAGCTTGCGGCGCAGCCGGCGGATGTGGGTGTCCACGGTGCGGCTGTCGATGTCCTCGGCATAGCCCCAGACGTCGGAGAGCAGCTGGCCGCGGGTCTGCACCCGGCCGCTGCGCTCGAGCAGCAGGCGCAGCAGGCGGAACTCGGTGGCGGTGAGCGGCACCTCGCGGCCGCGCACCCGCAGCTGGTGGCCGGAGACGTCGAGCTCGATGCCCCCCACCTCCAGGAGCTCGGAGGACACCTCCTCCTGCTGCAGCCGGCGCAGCACCGCCTTGACCCGCAGCACCACCTCGCGCGGGCTGAAGGGCTTGCTGATGTAGTCGTCGGCCCCCAGCTCCAGGCCGACGATGCGGTCCACCTCCTCGCCGCGGGCGGTGAGCATGACGATCGGCAGGCGGGAGGTGAGCGGGTCCCGCTTGAGCAGGCGGGTCAGCTCCAGGCCGTCGATGCCGGGCAGCATCAGGTCGAGCAGCACGAGGTCGGGGTTGTCGCGGCGGATGGCCTCCAGGCCGGTGTCGCCGCGCCGCGCGGTGTCGACGGCGAATCCCTCCTTCTCCAGGTTGTACTGCAGGACTTCGGCAATGTCCGGCTCGTCCTCGATGACCAGGATCTTTTCTCGTGACATGGCCCGCAGGGTAGCACGGCCGATTCCGCAGCCGATGTGGAAAAGCCTGTGGAAAAGCGTTCGGTAAACGCTCTCAACCCAGCCTCCGAAGCCGCTTTGCCCGGATTGAACAATCTATTGTGCAATCGTCGTAAGCTACTGATAATAAAAGGTTTGTAAAACCTTTCCCAGGGCTTGACAGGAGCTTCGCGCCGCGCCGTGGCAAGATTTCCACAGGCGGTGGCGTGAATTCGCCGTAAGACTTGTGTTAACTCTATGTGACAGCGCAGCTTAGCCTGTCTGGCGAGCCCGCGGGGCGGCGAATCACAGGGCCGGAGGGCCCGTCAAGCCCGCTCTTCAGGCCCGCTCCAACCCCTGGCGCAGGCTGAGGCGGGCGCCGAACACCTTGGCGAAATAACGGCGGTGCTCGCGCGCCGCTTCGAGCTCGATCTCGACGGCGTAGGGAGAGACGACCTCGATGCGCACGCGCTCGTCGTGGATGGCTCCGTA
>JASLEW010000011.1 GCA_030150965.1 Thermoanaerobaculia bacterium
CGCCGCTCCACCGCCGCGGCCAGCCCGGCGCCGCCAGGGCCGGCGCCGCCGCGGGCCGCGAGCAGCGCGGCGTCCAGGCAGCCGGCCAGGCCCAGCACCACCTGGTGACGGCCGCCGGCGGCGGCGAGCGCTGCCAGGAACAGGGAAAGGACCTCGCGCTCGCCGTCCGGAGGCGCCGCGGCGGACTCCCGGTGGGCCGTGCCCCCCCGCCGCTCCGGAATCTCCCGGCGCGCGGCAGCTCCGAGCCCCTGCCCCGCCGGCGGGACCGCGGGCGGCGCTCCCGGCCCCGCCGCCGGCGCGCTCAGCAGCTCGACGCCGAGCTGATACAGCTCGCGCTGCCACGCCGGCCTCGCCGCATGGCCCGCCGCGTAGCGCACCACGTCGCCGCGGTAGAAGAGGCGCAGGGGCAGGGAGAGCGAGGCCAGGCGCGGCGCGAGGAGCCGCGCCAGCATCGGGGTGAAATCGGCGCGCAGCGCCAGCTGCTCGCCGTCGCGGTCGATGAAGCGGTAGAGCTCGCCGCGGCTGGCCGGCGTCAGCAGCGACTCGTAGGGCTCCAGGTAGTCGAGGATGGGCAGGATCGCCTCCTCGTAGCCCTGGCCGGAGACCAGCTCCACCAGGCGCCCCTCCAGCCGGCGGCGCGCCCGGGCGCTCTCGAACAGCAGCGCGGCCACACCGGTGGGCAGGGCGGCGGACACTCTCACGCGACGGCTCCCGGGGCTCCCAAAACCAAAAACCTCCTTCCGGGTACCCGGAAGGAGGTGGAGTGCGTGGCAGCTGGGTTCCTCGTCCCGGGGCGGCAGCCGGGTCCGAGGACCCGGTCAGACGTGCGGATGGCGATGCAGGCGCCAGGCCTTGCCGGGCACCGCGCAACGGGACGACGTTCTGTTGAAGGCGCTCAGGGTCCGCATCGCCGCTCGATGATAGCCGTCACGCTCCAAGGCGTCAAACTTCGTTGCCGGTCTCGCCGGCCTCCCCCGCGGCCCCGCCGCCCCCCGGAGACCGGGAGCGGGCGGAGCACCCCGCCTCGCGGCTCAGGGGCAGGTGGAGAACGCCGACGTGTCCTGGATCGGCTGGAACGCCGTGTTCGCCGGGTTGGTGTAGGTCTTCGAGACGTTGGTCTGCGTGTCGGTCACCGTCATCACCACGTTGACGTTGGTGAGGCCGCCGGCGAACACCCACCAGCGGTTGTTGAGGGCGCAGCCGTCGATCACCTTGACCACCGCCTCGACGTTGCTGGATTCGAAGAACCACAGGTAGCCGGTGTCCGAGGTCAGGGCCACGGCCTGGGCGTTGCCGCTGCCACCGTTGGCGCCGGCGTTGAAGGTGGCCTTGACCGCGAACCGGCCGTTGCCGATGCAGAGGGTGGTGGCGCTCGGCACGCAGGTCGTCTGCGTGGTGCCGCAGGCCAGCTTCACCGAGTACGAGCCGGTGGTGGTGGCGCCGGAGCTGGTCGCCACCAGCTGCCAGTTGCCGGCGCTGGGGAGCGCCAGGGAGAACTGCACCGTGCCGGGCGCCTGCCCCACGGAGCCGGTGATGTTGTTGCCGTTGGGGTCGAACAGCTCCAGGGCGGGGTTGAAGGTGGTGGTGGTCATCGACGCCGTGATCTGCTGCTGCTTGGTGCCGGCGAATTGGTAGATCCCGGCGGGGTTGCCGTTGCTCGCCGTGCAGCCGCCGGAGCCGAGCGTGCCCTGGACCGTCTGGCCGCAGCTGATGGTTCCCGTGGTGCAGGTCCCGGCCGGCTGCGCGGTGGCCACCATGTCCTTGAGCGTCGCTCCAATCTCTTCGGAGGACTGAGCCAGAGCGGCGGTGGGCAGGGCGAGGGCCAGGCAGACGACGGAGGCATGAACGTAGCGCATCAAAACATCTCCCTTCAGCGTGGCGCCCTGACGCGAGCCTGCCGGGCTGGCACCGGGGTCCGGCCGGAGCGAGTCCAGACCACCGGCAACGCTGCTGGGGCGCCCAGGAAAAGCGGCCGGACGTCCGGAACTATAGCGCAATAGCATCAAAGGGCCAGCATCTCGCGCACCGCCGTCACCATCTCGCCACGCGGCACGGCGCGCTGGCCGGGGCGCTGCGCCAGCCAATCCCGCCGTTCCTCGACCTTCTTGGCCAGCTCCCGGCCGACCTCCATGTCCTTGAGGGTGACGATGCCGCGCTCCTTCTCGGTCGAGCCGTAGAGCAGCACGATCGGCACGCCGGTGAGGTCGGCGTACTTGATCTGCCTGCCGACGCCCTTCTCGGTCCCGAGGTACATCTCGGCGGGGATGCCGGCGCGCCGCAGCTCGAAGGTCATCGCCAGGCACTCCGCCTCGAGGTCGCGGTCGATGCGCGCCACCAGCACCCGGGCGGTCGCCCGCCGCCCGCCGGCGCGGCCGAGGTGCTGGAGCGCGGCGAGCAGGCGGTCCACTCCCATCGAGGCGCCGGTGGCCGGCACCTTCTCGCCCAGGAAGCGCATCACCAGGTCGTCGTAGCGGCCGCCGCTGAAGACCGATCCGAACTGCGGCGCATCGAGCAGCACGGCCTCGAAGACCGGCCCGGTGTAGTAGGCCAGGCCGCGCGCGATGCTGAGGTCGAGGGTGACCCGGTCGTCGCCGTAGCCCAGCGCCGCGAGCTGCCGCGACAGGCGCTCGACCAGGTCGATCTCCGCCGCCGCCTCGGGCAGGCCGGCGAAGAACTCCCGCAGGCGCTCCACCACCTCCTGGCGCGTCGCCGCGCGGATGGCGAGGAAGCCCTCGATCCTCGCCACCTGCCCGGCCGCCAGGCCGAGGCCGCGGATGAAGTCGCCGGACTCGTCGTGGTAGCCGGTGGTGAGCTCCTTCTTGACCTTCTGGATGCCCACCTTCTCGAGCTTGTCGAGCACGCGCAGCACGTCGGCGCCGCTCGGCCCGCCGGCGGCAGCGCTCGGTCCGGCCGCGGAGTCCGGGCCGGGCGCGGTGTCCGCGCTCGGCGCGGTGTCCGGGCCCTGCGGACCGGCCGCGCCTGCCGGGCCGCCCTGGGCAAGGCCGATCGATTGCAGCAGCAGGTTGAGGATGCCGCGGCTGGAGAAGCGGACGTGGAAGGGGCCGACGTCGAGCGCCGTCAGGGTGTCGCACATGCCGGCCATGATCTCGACGTCGGCCAGCTCGGTCGCCACCCCCACCGAGTCGATGTCGAACTGGATGAACTCGCGGTAGCGCCCCTTGTCGGGCTTGTCGGCGCGCCATACCGGCGACGCTTGATAGCGGCGGTAGGGGCGCGGCAGGTCGTGGTACTGCGCCACCACCCGCGCCAGCGGCACGGTGAGGTCGAAGCGCAGTCCCAGGGCCTCGCCCTCGGGGTTCTGCACGGTGAAGATGGCTTTCTGCGTCTCCTGGCCGGCCGAGCCGGTGAGCACGTCCAGGTACTCGATGGCCGGGGTGGCGAGCGGCACGAAGCCGTACAGCTCGTAGACGCCGCGCACGGTGTCGAGGATGCGCTGGCGCGCCAGCATCGGCTCGGCGAGCAGATCGCGCAGGCCGCGCGAGATGCGCGGCTCGACGGCCCCCTTCATGGCGCGGCCTCCGCCTGCGGGCGGCGGGCGAGCATCAGCGGTGCGGCCCCACGGCGGCGGCGATCGCGGTGGCGGTGCCGTTCTTGTCCACGTCGATCTCCTGGATGACGGACGAGGAGACACGCGCCACGTCGTCGCGGATCACGAAGGCGACGCGCTGGCGGCCCGGCGCCACCAGGAGCTTCACGTCGTAGCCCAGGTGGCTGCCCAGCACCCGCTTGGCGTCGGCGTCCGGGATGCGCAGCGGCAGCTGCATGCGCTGCAGCGGCGCCAGGCCGCCCTGCGTGTCGGCGTTGCCGATCACGATGCTGACCCGGCCGTGGCGCCCGTCGCCCTGCGGCACGAAGGCCAGGTTGCCGAAGGGGACGACCACCTGCACCGGCACCAGCACCCGGCCGTGCTCGGCGGGCCGCGCCGCGCCGACCTTGAGCGAGGCGGCGAGCGGGTTGTCGGTGGTGCCGTGGATGAGCGCCGCCTCGACCTGCCCCTCCAGACGCTCGTCGGGCGAGCGGTCGCGGTAGGTGGAGCGGTAGGTCGCCCGCAGGCCCGGGCGCCTCACCTCGACGCGGAGGTCGTGGGTCTTGCCGAGGCCCGCCCGCTCCGGGGTGAAACCGAGCGAGTAGGCGCCGTTGAGGTCGGCGGCGATCTCCTCGAGGTCGTGGCTGAAGTCGGTGCCGTTGAGCGCCACCCGGCCGCCGGTCTCCTGCGCCAGGTTGGTGAGCGACCCCTGGCGGTCGAAGTCCACCTGGCGCGCCGCCTCGAAGGAGAGCAGCGGCGCGCCCGCGTTGTCGGCCGAGGCGTAGGTCGGCAGGCCCGCGGCCTCGAGCATGTAGAGCGTCACCAGGTTGGCGTTGGCGTCGGCGATCACCTGGCGCATCGGCGCCGTGGTGTTGAGGGTCTGCGAGGTGACGTGGTCGTTCATCGCCTGCTGCGGACAGAGGTCCTGAAGCTGGGCGTAGACGTCGGTGCCGGCCTGGACGGGCACGCCGTTGCCGACGTAGATCAGCGCCTTGCGCCCCTCGAGCCCGCCGAGCGAGCGCAGCAGGTGGTGCAGCGTGGCGTAGGTCTGCCGCGCCTCGCTCAGCACCTCCTCGGCGTAGGCCTGGGCCTGCCCCCTGGCCGCGTTGTACATGTTCTGGCAGCCGGCGCTCGAGATGGTGTCCTTGATCTGCTCCATGGTCTGGCGGCGCAGGATGTCCTTGTTGAGCCCGGAGCCCGCTTCGCGCGCCAGCTGGTCGAGCTCGGCGGGGAGCGACTCCAGCCCGGCAGTGAACGGGTGCCGCACCCTGAGCCCCTGGTCGGCGGTCACCACCATGAGCCGGTCGCCCGGCTGGAGCGTCTTGTCGAAGAACGTCCGCAGCTGCTTGAGCAGGCGGTTGCGGTCGAACGGGCGCATGTCCGCGTTGTCGAAGTAGGCCACCAGGCTGAGCGGCTCGCGGCGCGGTGGGGCGCCGCCCGCCGCGTCGCGAGCGGCGC
>JASLEW010000083.1 GCA_030150965.1 Thermoanaerobaculia bacterium
CCCGCGGCGCCGATGGCAAAGACGCCGCTGGCGCCGGTCGCGAGGCCGCCCGCGGCGCCGTTTGCAAAGACGCCGCTGGCGTCCGAGCCCGCCGCGGCGGCTGCGGGGCCGAGCTCGATGGGGTCGTGGGCGGCGCTGCCCGGGCCGCGGCTGGCGGCGAGGCCGGCGCCGATCTCGACCGCCTTGACCGCCGGCACCGACATCACCGCCTGCGCCAGGCGGCCGTCGAGCTTCTCGTCCCAGTGGGTGTGCGAGCCGAGGCCGGCCGGCACGTGATGGGCGATGACCGTGACCGCGCCGCCCAGGGTGTCGCCGGCGGCGGCGGCGCGCTCGACCTCGGCCAGCATCGCGGGCTCCAGCGCCGCATCGATGGCGCGCAGCGGCGAGCCGTCGTCCATGCGCAGCAGGTCCTCCCAGGAGGGCGGCGGGGCGTCCGCGCCGACGGGCCCCAGGGAGCGCACGCCACTGCGCACCTCGACGCCGACCGCGGCGAGCAGCATCTTGGCGAAGGCGCCGGCGGCGACGCGCGCCGCGGTCTCGCGCGCCGAGGCGCGTTCGAGCACGTCGCGCAGGTCGCCGCGCAGGTACTTGAGGCCGCCCGCGAGGTCGGCGTGGCCCGGCCGCGGCGCCCTGAGGCGGCGCCGCTCCGCCGCCTCGGGGTCCACCGCCAGCGGCCCCATCACCTTCTCCCAGCTGGCGAAATCGCGGTTGGCGATCCACAGCACGACCGGCGAGCCGAGGGTGACGCCGCCGCGCACGCCGCCGCGGATCTCGGCGGTGTCGCTCTCGATCTGCATCCGCCGGCCGCGGCCGAACCCGTGCTGCCGGCGGGCGAGGTCGCGGGCGAGGAGCGCCGTGTCCACCGCCAGGCCGGCCGGCAGGCCGAGCAGGGTGGCGGTCAGGCCGGGGCCGTGGCTCTCGCCGCCGGTTATGAGTCGCAGGCGGTGCATGGCGGGGCGGCTGGCGGAGAAGGGCTGCGGCTGGCGGCGGCTGGCGATGGGCGGTGGTGGGCCGTGGCTGGCGGTCAGGGCGGTGGTTGCGGTCGGGGGCGGCGGCAGGCGGCGCGCTGGCGGTGGCCTCCTAGCGCACGAAGTCGATGAACCCGCGGTCCACGTCCACGCTCACCAGGCGGACGTGGGTCTTGTCGCCGACGTCGAGCCCGTGCATGCCGTGCACCAGCCGCCCCTCGACCGGCGGCTTGAAGATGCGCACCCAGGTGCCCTTGTCGGAGGCGCCGGTGACCACGCCGTCGAAGCCCTGGCCGACGTGCGAGGCGAGGAGCATCGCCGCCGCCGACTTGTGGACGCGGCGCTCGACCTTCTGCGCGTCGTCCTCCTTCTCGGTGCAGTGCTGGGCGAGCGCGCCGAGCTCATCCATGCTGTAGGGGGCCGGCCGGCCGGCGAGCGCCGCCTTGAGCAGGCGCTGGGTGATGACGTCGGGGAAGCGCCGGTTGGGGGCGGTCGAGTGGGTGTAGTCGCGCACCGCCAGGCCGAAGTGCCCGGGCGCCTCCTGGCCGGGGGCCTCGGCCACGTACTCACCCGAACCGAGCAGCTTGACCACGCAGAGCGACAGGTCGGGGAAACGCAGCGGATCGCGCTGCCGGCGGTGGTCCAGGAAGGCGGCGAGCGCCGCCGGGTCGGGGTCGCCCGGCAGGCGCTCGCCGTAGGAGGCGGCCAGCTCGACCAGCCGCGGCCAGCGCTTGGGCGTGCGCACCACCCGGCGCAGCGAGGGCATGCGGTGGGCGGCGAGGAACCGCGCGGTGACGCCGTTGGCGGCGATCATGAAGTCCTCGATCAGCTGCTTGGCGCGGTTCTCGACATCCTCCTCGAGGCCGGTGATCCGGTCGTCCTGGAACACCGGCCGGGTCTGCAGGGTCTGCAGGTCGAGCGCGCCGCGCTCCAGGCGGAGCTTGCGCAGGCGCTGCGCGGCACCGTCCTGGAGGCGCAGCTGGGCGTCCATCCCAGCCACCGCGGCGACGCCGGCCGGCTCCGCGCCCCGCCCCTCGATCCAGGCTCCCACCGCGTTGTAGGCGAGCTTCGCCCGGTTGCGCACCCAGGCGTGGTAGACCGCGGAGTCGCCCACCGCGCCGTCCTCGCCGACCGTCATCTCGACGATCATGGCCAGCCGGTCCTCGTCCGCGCCGAGCGAGGTGAGGTCGGTGGACAGGCGCAGCGGCAGCATCGGGAAGATCTCGGCCGCGGTGTAGACGCTGGTGGTGTTGGTGCGCGCATGGGCGTCGAGCGCCGAGCCGCGGTGCACCAGGGCGTCCACGTCGGCCACCGCCACCAGCACCCGGACGGCGCCGCCCGGCAGCTCCTCGGCCACCGACAGCTGGTCGAGGTCGCGCGAGTCGTCGTTGTCGATCGAGCACCAGAGCCGGCCGCGCAGGTCGCGGATGCCGCCGCCGTCCCCGGCGGTCGTGCCCTGGCCGCCACCCTGCCCGCCCGCGCCGGAGGAGGTCCGGCCCGGCTCCGCCCTGCCCTGCCCGCCGTCGCCGGAGGAGGTCCGGCCCGGCTCCCCCCTGCCCTGCCCGCCGTTGCCGGCAGCGGGTCCTCCCGGCGCCGCCGGCCCGTGGATGCGGCCCAGCTCGGCCAGCGCGGCGGGGGGGAAGTCCGGCTCCAGCCGGCGGTCGAGCATCGCCTGGCGGGCGATCGCCTGCAGATGGGCACGCTGGCGGGCTGGGCTCTCGCTCATGGTCGTCCGTGGGCCTCCCGGTGCGGATCTGGCGCAGGATATCAGCAGGCCCCGCCATCCGCAGCCGCCGCCGTCCGCCGGCGGCGCAGGGTCGCCCGGGGGTCCATGGTCCGCGGCATCCGTGGCCAGTGGCAGCAGCTGTCGCCGCCCGCCGGCGGGGCAGGATCCCAGGAGTTCGTGGTCCGCGGCGTCCGCGGCCAATGCCGCCGCCGCCGCCCGCCGGCGGCGCAGGATCGCCAGGGGACCGTGTTTCGCGGCATCCGCGGCCAACGAGGCCGCCGCCGCCGCCGGCGGCGAGGTGGCGGGGAGCGCCGCGGCGCGCTGGCGGCACCTCAGAGGTGACGGCCGGAGCCGCGGGTGCGGATACACTTCGGTCAGCCGCCGCGGCCAATTCCGTCCGCGGCCTTCTGGCGGCGGGTCCGGCAGGGCCCGTGCGGGAGCGAGCGAACATGGATGCCGTAGACCCCAGGGGGCCCTGGCGCCCGCTCCTCGGCGACAGCGAGGAGGACCGCGGCCTGGCCGCACAGGTGCACGAGGCGCTGGAGGCCATCGCCGCGACGCTCGCGCCGCAGGCGGAGGGTGCGGCGCAGGCTCCGGGTGCT
>JASLEW010000207.1 GCA_030150965.1 Thermoanaerobaculia bacterium
ACTTCCAGGTCGTAGAGGCGCGAGCGAAGCATCTTCATGGCCAGTTCGCGATTCTTGTGCTGGCTGCGCTCGACCTGGCTGCCGGCGTGGCCGGAGTCACGGCGGCCGGGCGCTACCCGACGGCGGTGCTGCACCTGACCGCCGCCGCCGCCCCTCCTGGCGTCGCCGCCGCGCCGTTCCGCGAGATCCACGCCTCCTACACGGTGGATGGGCAGCCGGTGGGGCTGGCCGTGCGCTATGTGAAGGTGACGGCGCCGGGGGCGCCGCCGGCCGCCGGTGCGGCGGGGGCGCCCGAGGCCGCGGGGGCGGCCTTTCCGGTGCCCACGGCGCCGCGCGCCGCCGATCTCACGGTGGTGATCCGGCGCCAGCAGGCCTCGCCCTCGACGCTGCTCTGGACCTTCGAGTCCCGGCATGCCCTGGAGATCCCCGATCACGCGCTGGAGGTCGACGTCGGCCGGGAGCCGCAGGACTATTCGCTGCGGCTGATGAGCCAGGTCAACCAGAACCAGGACCGCCCCTTCCGGCTGCTGGTCGGGCACGGCAAGCGGATCGGCCAGCTCATGCCGCCCGCGTTCTGGCGGCTGCTGCAAGCGGCGGCGGCGGCGGCGGACTCGCCGCTGCCCACCGTGCTGATCCTGTCGGAGGACCCGTTCATCCCCTGGGAGCTGGCGGTTGCCGACCCGCCGCCCGCGGCGGACGCCGGCGCCGCGGCGCCCTCGCCCTTCCTCGGCTCGCGCGCGGTCGTCGGCCGCTGGATCCAGCCGCCCAAGGACTGGATGCGGCCGAAGCTGCCGCCGCCGGAGAAGGTCGGGCTGGCCTCGGCGGCGGTGGTGTCCGGCGTCTACACCCAGGCGCCGCGGCTGACGGAGGCGGAGGCCGAGGCGGAGGAGATCCGCCGGTACCTGGCCGGCCTCGGCATCGCCGTGGTGCCGGTCGAGGCCCGGCAGGACCAGGTGCTGCGGCTCCTCGACGGCTCGCCCCCGGCCGACCTGCTGCATTTCTCCGTGCACGGCTTCTTCGACCGCAGCGGCCTCGAAGACGGCCTGCTGCTGGTCGACGCCAGGTCCCTGCTGCCCGAGCAGGTGCAGGGAGCCGACTTCACCCGCCGCCCCTTCGTCTTCCTCAACGCCTGCCAGGTCGGGCAGGGGAACCGGCAGCTCGGCGCCTACGCCGGTATGGCCGCCGCCTTCCTCTTCGCCGGCGCTTCAGCGGTGATCGCGCCCCTCTGGTCGATCGACGACAAGGTGGCGCGCTCGATCGCCCGGTCGTTCTACGAGCGGGCGCTGGCCGCTCAGCAGCCGGTGCCGGTGGCCGAGCTGCTGCGGCAGGAGCGGGCGAAGTTCGTGTCGGAAGCCGAGAGCGCAACCTTCGTCGCCTACCAGTTCTTCGGGCATCCCGAGATGACGCTGGCGCTGAGCCGGCCGGACCTCGCACCGCGGCCCGGGGCCGGCGTCACGCCGTGAAGAAAGCGAGGAGCGCATGGCAGCAGCGTTGGATCCCAACGGCACCCTGGTGACGCTCGGCCCGGGAGTGCGCATCCGCACGCCCGGCCTCCGCGGCAGCGGCGAGATCCACCGTCCGGCGCCCGCGGCGGCGGCCACCGTGCGGTCGTTCCGCGAGGTCGAGCACAGCACTCCCGAGCTCGATGCGGCGCTCGGCAGCCAGGACATGCGGCTGCAGGCGACGGTCGAGCTGACGGGCACCCGCGAGCTGGCCGCGGCGCCCACCGCCGTCACCCGCTCCACGCCGGCCGGCGAGGCGGCGATCGAGCTGCAGGTGAACGCTCCCGGCGACGACGAGGAGCAGGTCGTCCTGGCCGTCGACGAATCCGGGGTGACGACCTGGAACTTCGCCCGCAACGCGGCAGGCGCCATGGACACGACGCGCGGCGGCGGCACGCGCACCTATCTCATCCCCCGCTACGTCGCGCCGGCAGCGGCCCCGGCTCCGGGCGCCCCCGGCACCGCGGCGGTCGCCCGCGGCCTGTTCGGGTCGATCGGCAAGAAGCTGCTCAAGGTGCTGGTCTTTCCGCTGCTCGATCCGCTCATCGGACGGATCGGCGAGGACTTCGCCCATCATTGGGAGGCCAGGAACCGGCCCTACCGCCTGCGCAGCTTCACCCCCGACGACTACGCCCGGCCCGATGGCACCCCGATCGGCGGCGACCGCTGGCGCGAGCTGGGGCAGGGACGCGCGCTGCTGATGATCCACGGCACCTTCAGCCGCGCCCACCAGGCCTTTGCCGGGCTGCCCAGGGCACAGGTGCAGGAGCTGTCGCAGCTCTATGGCGGCAGGGTCTTCGCTTTCGATCACTTCACCATGTCCGAGGACCCCCACCAGAACGTCGCATGGCTGCTCGCTCAGCTCCCCGGCGACGTCCAGCTCAAGCTCGACATCATCTGCCACTCGCGCGGCGGCCTGGTCAGCCGCGAGCTGTCCGAGAAGCAGGCGGCGTTCTCTCTCGGCCACCGCCGCATCGAGGTCGGCAGGGTCGTCTTCGTCGCCGCCACCAACGCCGGCACGACGCTCGCCGACGACCGCTACATGAACGACTTCATCGACTCCTACACCAACCTGCTCAATTTCTTCCCGGACAACGGCGTCACCGAGGTGCTGGAGGCGGTGGTGACCGCCACCAAGATGCTGGCGGTCGGCGCGCTGCACGGCCTGCCCGGCCTCCAGGCGATGAATCCGCGCGGCGCCTTCCTGGCCAACTTCAACCACGGCGCGGCCGGCCAGGACCGCTACTTCGCCCTCGCCTCGAACTACGAACCCAAGGACCCGGGCCTCAGGGCCTGGGCGGTCAACCGCCTGGTGGACCGCGTCTTCCAGAACGCCGGCAACGACCTGGTGGTGCCGACGCTCGGCGTGTACGACGCCAACGGCAGCGGCTACTTTCCCATCGCCAACCCGGTGGTCTTCGGCCCCGCGCGCGGCGTCTGGCACGGCGGGTTCTTCAGCGAGCCCGACACGCAGCAGGCGATCCTCAAGTGGCTGGCGTAGCCGCGCGCCGCGGGCATCTGGAGTATGATGCAGCCGATCTTCGTCGTTGCAAGAAGGCTCGGACGGCGCGGGCGGCGCCGCCATCCGGGTGCCCCGCTCTCCGGGGTGTCCGCCTGGTCCCGGTGAGCGCGGCGGGATGGCCTGAAGCGACGGGCAGGCCCGAGGCCCAGATGGCGAAGGAGGAACGGCAGATGACCGGGATCGCTCCGTGGCGCGGCTCTTGCGGCGGGGGACGCACGTTGCAGGTCGCCCTGCTCTGCGCGCTGCTCGCGGCGCCGGCGGCCCGCGCCGGCGACCTGGAGCAGGTGAAGCTCCGCCACAAGGTCGTGGTGACGGTCTTCCCGACGCAGGACAACGGCGCCATCTCGGTCAACCTCGACCTGCTGCGCCAGCAGCGCCTCAAGGTCGAGGAGCTGCGGCAGCCCGAGCAGTTCCGCGGCTGCTACGTCGATTTCCTCAAGGGCTTCGCGTCGAGCCTCGGGGTGAGCCTCGAATTCCTTCCCGTCACCACCGGCCCGGGGGACCTCTTCGCGGCGCTGGCCGCGGGGAAGGCCGACCTCATCGGGGGCAACATCGGCATCACCCCCAAGCGCCGCGAGATCGCCGACTTCTCCCACCCCTTCGTGAGCTCGCACATCGCCGTCGTCACCAGGCCGGGAAGCAACATCGCGGCGCCCGCCGACCTGGCCGGCAAGACCGCGGCGGTGGTCGATCATTCCACGGCCTACGAGATCGTGCGGGCGGAGGTGCCGCAGGCCAACCTCAAGCTCGATCAGTTCCAGGCCGAGGTCTTCGCGGACATCGAGGAGGGCACCGCCGACTTCACGGTCGCTCCCACCGGGCTCGGCCAGGGAGCGGAGTATCGCGCCGGCTCCGCCAGGCTGAAGGTCGCGCTCGTCCTCCACGACGCCAGCGCCGCCTTCGCCGCGCGCAAGGGCAGCGATCTCGTCGCCGCCCTGGACGCCTACGTCGACCGGATGAAGCAATCCGGCGACCTCGACCACCTCCTCGCGGCCTGCGGCGGCCTGCCGCAGCCGCCGCCGGCGGCGCCGCCGCCGGCACCGCCAAAACCCTGAGCCGCGCCCGCGGGGCCGCGTCCGGTGCGGACGCGGCGCCGCCAGCGAGCTGCGTGGCCGGTGCTACGGGAACAGCGGGCAGTGACCGTGGATCGGCTGGAGGCAGGCCCTCGTGTCGCAGCCGGCGTAGCCGCAGTCCAGGCAGCAGAGCAGCCCTTGAGGGCAGTCCGCATCGGTGGTGCAGGAGGAGGACTGGCCGGCGGCGGGCCTGGAGCCGGCTGGCAGGAGGATCACCACCGCGAGAACGGCCGCGATCAGGAGAATGCGTAGGACTCGGGTCGAGCTGTGCATCGTGCCACCTCCAAGAGTCGAGACGGTTCTGTCCGGGGCCCTGGTTGCCGGCGGTCTCGGCCGCCGTCAGGGCATGGCTGTCTGGCCGGGATTGTCCACGTGCTGCTTGAGCTTGTAGATATCGGCCGGGGGTGGAGAGGCGTCGGTGCCGCCGTCGCCGCCCCTGACGGCGCCGAGAGCGGCCTCGGAAAGCCGGGAGGCACTGGACAGTTTCCGCATCGCATCCTCCTTGCGGCGTCACGCCGCCGAGTCCCTTCAACAAAGATAGTGCGCGATGTCCGCGCCAGGGCGCCAGCGGCGCAGCCCAATAATGGGCCGGCGGCCGGGGCCGCCATGGACGCCGGCGCCTCGGCCGCGACGGCGTTCAGTTGCAGACGGCGCCGGTGCACCTGACGCCGGCGCAGGTCAGGCTGCAAGGCACCGCGGCGGTGCAGGGCGGGAGGATCGAGGGGTTCTGTCCGGTGACCCGCTCCAGGGTCAGTCGATGCAGGGTCTCGCGGCTGAGCTGGATCTTCTGGCTCTGTTTCCTCATGGTCTGGCTCCTTGACGGTGGATCGGGGGGAATCCCCTCCAAGAGGTCTGTGCCGGACGGCGGAGGGACGGCGACAGTCCAGCCCGCGTCCTCTCGTGATGTAATCGTGATGACCGGGCCTGAACTTTCTCGCCGGCGTCCCCTCGACCTCGAAGACAGCCCGGAGCGAGACGAGCCATGCACCGCCTTCCAATGCCAGAGGCCGTCCTGCCGGCACGTCCAATCCGCCTCGGTTTCCGCTAGGAAGTCTCCACCTCGGCCGCTTCCGGCCCCGCGCACTCCTCCGGGCGCTTGTCGTCGCGCAGCCGCAGGAACACCGGCTGACGCAGGTTGCCCCCGGTCGTCAGCTCCTGGTAGCGCACCTCGCACACCAGTCGCGGCGCGATCCAGACCGTGCGGCGGTCCGCCCGCGGCGCGCCGCGCAGCCACGCGGCCCAGTGCCCGCTTCCCCTGCCAGCTCCGATCCCAGCTCCGGCCTTCCCGCCGGCGCCTTGACCGGTGCCGCCGTGACCGCCGCTGCCGGCACCCGCCGCCGCACGCCTCGGCGCCGTCCCGCCGATCGCACCGGCGGCGGGTGCCGGCAGCGGCGGTCACGGCGGCACCGGTCAAGGCGCCGGCGGGAAGGCCGGAGCTGGGATCGGAGCTGGCAGGGGAAGCGGGCACT
>JASLEW010000222.1 GCA_030150965.1 Thermoanaerobaculia bacterium
CGACCCTGCCGGTGGCGGTGCCGGCGACGCCGCCGCCGGCGAGGGCGCCGCGGCGGGCCTGCGCATCTTCCGCGAGCGGCTGAGCCGCCGGGAGACCGCGGCG
This sequence comes from Thermoanaerobaculia bacterium, assembly GCA_030150965.1. Classification (GTDB taxonomy): domain Bacteria; phylum Acidobacteriota; class Thermoanaerobaculia; order Multivoradales; family UBA5704; genus JASLEW01. The sequence continues at coordinate 104 of JASLEW010000222.1, forward strand.
TTGCAGGCGCTGGCGCGCGGCCGGCGCCTGACGCTCAACACGGTGGCGCAGGCGGCGTGGGGGCTGGCGCTCGCCCGCCAGGCCGGGCTGGAGGAGGTGGTGTTCGGCGCCGTGGTCTCCGGCCGCCCGCCGGAGCTGCCCGGCGTCGAGGCGATGATCGGCCTCTTCATCAACACCCTGCCGGTGCGGGTGGGCGCGGCGGGACGCCTGCCGGTGCTCGGTTGGCTGGCGCAGCACCAGGCTTTCCAGGGGGAGCTGCGGCAGCACGAGCACGCCCGCCTCTCCCAGGTGCAGCGGTGGAGCGGCGCGCCGCCCGGCACGGCGCTCTTCGACAGCCTGTTCGTGTTCGAGAACTATCCGGTGGCGGCCCCGCCGGACGCGGCGGAGCGGCGCATCCGGGTGGCGGACCTGCGCTTCTGGACCGGCGGCACCGGCTACCCGCTGGCGGCGTCGGTCTTTCCCGGCGAGGAGCTGGAGCTGCGCCTCGACTGCGCGGCGGCGGGCCTCGACCCGCTCGACCCGGTGGCGGCGCGGCGGCTGCTTGCCCGCTACCGGCAGGTGCTCGCCGCGCTCGCGGCCCTGGACCACGGCGTCCTGGGCGCCTCCACGGCCGGCCTCGGCGCAGGCGAGACCGGGGCTGGCACGGCGGGTGCCGGCGGGCCGCGGCTCGCCGACCTGCCGGTGCTGCGCGCGGCGGAGCGGCATCAGCTGCTGTGCGAGTGGCAGGAGGCCGTGGCGGGCGCGCCGCCCGAGGCCTGCCTCCAGGAGCTGTTCGAGCCCTGGGCGGAGCGGCGGCCGGACGCCCTGGCGGTGCAGCTCGGCGCCCGGCATCTGACCTATGGCGAGCTGGAGCGGCGGGCCAACCACTTGGCGCACCATCTGCGCGCCGCGGGCGTCGGCCCCGAGGTGCTGGCCGGCATCTGCCTGGAGAGGGGACCGCAGCTGGTGGTGGCGGTCCTGGCGGTGCTCAAGGCCGGCGGCGCCTACCTGCCGCTCGATCCGGCCCATCCGGCCGCCCACCTGGAATGGCTGTGGCGCGACTCGGGCGCCGCCCTGCTGCTCACCTGCGAGGCGCTGCGCGGGCGCCTGGCCGGGGCGGCGCCGCCCACGGTGCTGCTCGACGGCGCGGCGGACCGCGCGGGCATCGCGCGGCGCCCGCCCGTCCGTCCGGCCCCGCTCGAAGGGGACGGCTCCGGCGGCGCCGGCGGCTCCGACGGCCGTGGCGGACGGGGCGGCCGGCTCGCCTACGTGATCTACACCTCGGGCTCGACCGGTCGCCCCAAGGGCGTGCAGGTCACCCACCGCGGCCTTTCCGCCATGGCGGCGGCGGTGCCCGCCGGTCCGCGGGACGCGGCGGCGCGCGTGCTGCAATTCGCCTCCACGAGCTTCGACATCTCGGTCTTCGAGCTGCTCCTGGCCCTGGGGCGCGGCGCGGCGCTCTGCCTGGGCACGCGCGACGAGCTGCAGCCGGGCGAGCCGCTGATCGATTTCCTGCGCCGTGAGTGCATCACCCGGGCCTGGCTGCCGCCCTCGGCGCTGGCGGCGCAGCCGTGGGTGGACCTGCCGGCCCTGGAGCTGCTCGCCTTCGGCGGCGAGGCGCTGCCGGGCGCGCTCGCCGAGCGCTGGGGGCGCGGGCGCGAGCTCTACAACCTCTACGGGCCGACGGAGACGACGATCTTCTCGCTGCTCTGGCGGCGGGATGGAGCGGCTGCCCCTGGGGCCGGGGGCGGCGGCGCCACGGCCGCCGAGGGCACGGGCGCGGCGGGCGCCGCCGGCGCGGCAGCCGCCGATCCGCCGCTCGGCCGGCCGCCGGCAGGCACGCGGGTCTGGATCCTCGACGGGGGCCTGCTCCCGGTGCCGGCGGGCGTGACGGGCGAGATCCACATCGGCGGCCGGGGGGTTGCCCGCGGCTACCTGGGCCGGCCCGGCCTCACCGCGGAGCGGTTCCTGCCCGACCCGCTGTCGGGCGTTCCGGGCGCCCGCCTCTACCGCACCGGCGACCTCGGCCGCACGCGCCCCGACGGCCAGATCGAGTTCCTGGGGCGATGCGATCAGCAGGTGAAGGTCCGCGGCTTCCGCATCGAGCCGGGCGAGGTCGAGGCCGCGTTGCAGCGCCACCCGGCGGTGCGGCAGGCGGCGGTGGTGGTGCACGACGACCCGGCCACCGGCCGCGGCCTGGCGGCCTTCGTGGTGGTGACGCCGGGTGCCGGGGAGGCCGCTTCCGCGGGCGCCAACCGGCACCCGGATGGCGGGGAGGTCCCCTCGGCGGGCGCCAACCAGCCCCTGGATGCCGGGGAGGCCGTCTCGGCGGGCGCCGACCGGCTCCGGGGGACCGGGGACGCCGGCGCCAGGCAGCTCCCGGAGACCGGGGCAGCAGCCTCGGCCGGCGCCAACCAGCACCCGGAGACCGGGGTGGCCGCCGCGACGGGTCCGGACCAGCTCCGGGCCTGGCTGAGCGCCCGCCTGCCGGCGCACGAGGTGCCGGCCACGATCACGGTGCTGCCGGCGCTGCCGCTCACCGTCAACGGCAAGGTGGACCGCCGGGCGCTGCGGGAGCTGGCGGCGCGGCCGGGCCTCGCTTCCGGCGGGATCGGGGGCGGCGCCGCGGGCGAGGTGGCTGCGCCGCGCTCGCCGGCCGAGGAGCTGCTGGCCGGGCTGTGGGCGCAGGTCCTGGGACGGGAGCGGGTCGGCCGCGACGAGGACTTCTTCGCCCTGGGCGGGCATTCGCTCCTCGCCACCCGTCTGGTGTCGCGCATCCGCGCCGCCTTCGGGGTCGAACTGCCGTTCGGCGAGCTGTTCGCGCGGCCGACGGTCGCCGGCCTCGCGCCGGCGCTGGACGGGCTGCGCCGTCATGCCGCCCGAGCCGCCGACGGCGTGGAGGGCGCCGCTGCCGCTCCTGGCGTCCGGCGCGCCGATGTCTCCGAGATCGCCGATGTCTCCGATATCGCCGATATCGCCGGCCGCGCTGACGGAGCCGGTGACTCGACCGGCGCCATGGGCGCCGGC
>JASLEW010000245.1 GCA_030150965.1 Thermoanaerobaculia bacterium
CCGTGGCCGCCGCCGGCACGGCGCCGGCCGCGGCGCCCTGGCCCGCCGGTGCGGCAGCGCCCTGGACCTCCTGCGGGTCCAGTGGATCGAGGGCCGCACCGCCGCCGGCGACACCCGGGAGGCCGCCGGCCTCGCCCGCGAGTCGGCTCCCATCCTCCGCGCCCAGGGCGTCCACCGCGAGGCGCAGATGGCCTGCGAGCTCTTCCGCCAAGCCGCCGAGAGCGAGGCCGCAACCACCGAGATCATCCGCCGCGTGGCCGCCTACCTCCGGGCGCAGGCCGACCCGGACCTCCGCTTCAGCGCCAGGTAGCAGCGCGGACCGGGGGCCGAGATCCTCAGCCCGAATGCCCTGCGTACGCGCCAGGCGCCTTGCGCCAGCGTTCTTGTGCAGTCAAGTGCTTAGCGCGTCTGATCGAGCGCTTGCCACATAGCCATGTGGCCCTATTGCACTGCGTGCCTAAGCTTGACACTGCATGGGTCGGCCTGTAGTAACGGCACACGATGGTCACGAGGAGCGTCATTTCGACAGCCGACCTGCTGTCCGTCTTGTTCCTGCTCTCGCTGCCGCTTCTCGGTGCCCTCGCACTATGGGTGCTCAAGCCCTATGGCGCGGTCGCGGCTCTTCCCAGGGGCGGAAACATTAACAACTGCCGCAGCTGCCGCGGGTCTGGCAAGTGCCCGCATTGCGGGGGCACCGGCGCAGTTCCTCTCGTCTTTGGCCGGAGCGCTTAGAGCTCAAGATCGATAGCCGGCGTGGCGCCGGCCGGTCATCCTCACGCAGGATTCATCGCGAATTGGCGGAGGGCGAGTGGCTAGTCAAGATTTCAGCCTCTGGCACGAAACAATTAAAGCATGCCTGACCCTCCTGGTCTCGTCGTTGACTCTGCTGCTGGGGTGGTTATTCGGACAACGCCTTGGCTATCACTGGAATATACGTCAAAAAAGGCGTGAGATACAGCTCGCGGTTTCTCAGCAGTTCTATCTGGCGTACGGTGAATTCTTTGCTGTATGGAAGCTCTGGAATCGGCTGGACCGAAATAATCCCAGCTTCGATGATCGTCGATGGGGCCTGCACCAGAGGGCCGCTGCGGCCGAGGCTATCGTCGAAGGGTTGATGGTCAAGTTGTCCAGCGAGCTGGTCCTCGATTCAAGCCGGCTCAGGATGCTCGGCTGCTTTCGGCAAGCGGTTCAGCAGTTGAGGCAGTCAATCCGTGAGGACGTTGTCTTGAATTGGCTCTCAAGCGGCAGCACGTGCTATGTAACTTTCAAGGAGCTGGCGTCCAGCGTGGCCACCATTCTGTCGAGCGAGTGGCCAGAGGACTTGCCTTCGGCAAGGTTAGCCTCCTCTCAGCTCCTGGAGATCACAGCGAACAAATGGGAGCCGATCTGGTTTGACTGGACTGCGCAGGAAGCCAATCAAGGTCAGCGCTGAGATACAGGGACGGCCTGCATCGGCGGCATGGGGCCCCATTGCGACGTGGTCACACTATAGCGCATCCGCATATGCCTACCTAAAGGGAGACGCTCGCAAGGCAGGCGTTGCTCCCCGATCGCTTCTGCGTTGCCGGCTCATGGCGCCTGCCGTCGCGAAGGCGAGCTGCGGTTTCCCGCGGCAGCTCGCTGTCCGCCGGGGAGCAAGAGCGGCCAGATCAGGGCGCGCCGCCTGCTGCCCGAGCGCCCGATCAGCGCGCGGCCCGCGGCCTCGCTTCGCTCACCGGCCCGCCTCCTCCTGCGCCGCCGCCGGGGCCTGCGCCTGGAGGGCCAGGTCGAGGAGCGCCGCCTTCTCGCAGTAGGCGAGGCCCGCGACGGCGCGGACCAGGGCGGCGGGCTTGAGGCCGGCGGCGGCGACCCGGGCGGCGAAGTCGGGCGCCTCCTGGAGGCGCAGGGCCAGGTGCTCGACGGCCGCCGGGTCGATCGCCCAGGGCTTGGGGAGGAGGCGGGCGACGAGGTCCGCCATCTCCGGCGAGAGGGCGCCGTTCTTGCGCGGGTCGTGGCGCTCCAGGACGGCCTCGAACAGCAGGATCTGGCGGTAGAGGACGGCGCTGCGGCTGAAGGTGTGGGCGCCGCGCAGGGAGAGGCCGCCGCGGGCGGCGAGGTGGGCCTCCTCCTCCTGGTTGAGCCGCACGGTGCTTCCTTTGTACATGGCAAAGTTTCCTGGGACCGGACGGCGGGCGGGCGTTTGGCGCAGTCTAGGCGAGTGCGGGGGGCGGTTCAAGGGCGCGCCCGCCGGCGCCGCCGCCGCCGCGGCCGGCGAGGCAGCCGAGATTGTTATCTTAATATTCGGTGTCACGAAATTATCTGTCAGAGGAGTTCATTGCGCATTGCCCCTGGCGGCGCTGCCAACTTCGTTGTCACGAATCGTGGCACTATACCGACTAGTCCTATATAGAGGGGCAGCAATCCGACCGCCAGGAGGGCTATGCCTTGATACCGACCGGCCACCCACCGCAGCACGTTCTCGATCAGCTTGCCGCCGGCGTCCTCGAAGACGCCGCGATGCACAAATGGGCGGTGGCGCACCTGGTGCGGCGCTGCAAGGTGTGCACCCGCTACGTGCGCGGCCGGATGCTGCCGGACCTCGTCGCCATGGCCGAGGCCCTCGGCGACGCCGCGGCCGCCGCGGCGGGAGGCGGGGCG
>JASLEW010000299.1 GCA_030150965.1 Thermoanaerobaculia bacterium
GGACTCGCCGGCCGCGCCGGCCGCTCAGTCGGCGCCGGCCGCGCCGACCCAGCAGGCCGCACCGGACCCGCCCGCCCATCGAGCCCCGCGGGCGCCGTTGGCCCAGCGAGCGCCGCTGACCCCGCAGGGCCAGCGGACAGCGGAGATGGGGGGCGCGGCGGCGATCCAGGTGCTGCACCTCTGGAACGCGCCGGAGATCGCGCCCGCCGCCGAACCGGCAGGAGCGGCGGACGTCCAGGACCTCGGCTTCTACAGCCTCCTCTTCCTCGCCCAGGCGCTGGGCCGGCGGCCCGGCGGCCGGGCGCGGATCGCGGTGGTCACGTCGCGGATGCAGCGGGTGACGGACGGCGACGCGGTGGTGCCGGAGCGGGCGACGCTCCTCGGCCTGTGCCGGGTGATCCCGCAGGAGCTGGCGCGCGTCGGCTGCCGCAGCATCGACATCGCGGCGGACGCCGCGGACCTCGACGAGCTCGCCGGCCGGCTGGTGGCGGAGGCGGCCGATGCCGCCGGCGGCGACCCCGAAACGGTGGTCGCCTACCGCGGCGGCGCCCGCTGGGTCGAGGGCTTCGAGCGGACCGGCCCCGCCGCGGCGGACGCCGACTCGCCGCTGCGTCCCGGCGGCGTCTACCTGCTCACCGGCGGCCTCGGCGGCATCGGCCTGACGCTCGCCGAGCACCTGGCGCGGACCTTCCAGGCCAGGCTGGTGCTCACCGGCCGCTCGCCGCTGCCGCCGGCGGCGGAATGGGATGCCTGGCTGGCCGGCCATGCGGCCGACGACCCGGTCGGAGTCCGCCTGCGCGCGCTGCGCCGCATCGAGGCGCTCGGCGGCGAGGTGATGGCCGCGGCGGCCGACGTCACCGACCTCGACCGCATGCGCGAGGTGGCGGCGGCGGCACGGCAGCGCTTCGGCGCCCTGCACGGCGTAATCCACCTCGCCGGCACGCCGGGCGGCGGCATCCTGCAGCTCAAGACGCGCGACGCGGCGGCGCGCATCCTGGCCCCCAAGGTGCGCGGCGCGCAGGTAATCGAGGCGCTCTTCCCGCGGCCGGGCGACCTCGAGCTGCTGGTCCTCTTCTCCTCCATCGCCTCGATCCTCGGCGAGCTCGGCCAGGCCGACTATTGCGGCGCCAACGCCTACCTCGACGCCGTCGCCGCGCGCAACGCCGCCCGCGGCTGGCCGCGCACCGTGACCGTCGATTCCGACATCTGGCGAGAGGTCGGCCTCGCGGTCCACACCGAGGTGCCGGAGCACCTGCGGCCGTGGCGCCGCGAGATGCTGGCGCAGGCGCTGTCGCCGGACGAGGGCGCCGGCGCCTTCCTGCGCGCCCTGCGCTGCGGCGTGCCGCAGGTGGTGGTGTCGGCGCAGCCGCTCGCCGGCCGCATCGAGCTGGGCCGCTCGTTCACCGGCGAGAGCTTCCTCGCCGAGCTCGAAAAGAGCCGCCGGCCGGCGGCGCGGCGGGTGCTCTCGGCCGGCTTCACCGGCGCCGGCAGCAATCTCGAACGGCAGATCGCCGAGGTCTGGCAGCGCCTGCTCGGGGTCGCGCAGGTGGGCGTGCACGACAACTTCTTCGATCTCGGCGGCAACTCGCTGCTCGGTTTGCAGGTGGTCGCCGAGATCGGCCGCGAGACCGGCATCGAGGTGGCGCCGGTCACCCTCTTCGAGGCCCCCACCGTCGCCGCCCTGGCGCGCCAGCTCGCCGCCGAGGCGGGGCGCACCGCGGCGGGCCCGGGAGCGGGTGAGGCCAATGCGGGCCGGAGTGCCGGCGAGGTCCCGGAGGGCGTGGAGGCCGGCGGGGCCGCGGCGGGACGGGCCACCGGTGAGGCCGCGGCGAGACCGGCGCGGAGAGCCGCGGCGGCGCATGCGGCGGCGGAGCGCGCCGCGGGCACGCACGACATCGCGGTCCTCGCCGTGACCGGGCGCTTCCCAGGCGCGCCGAGCGTCGAGCGGCTGTGGCAGAACCTGCGCGGCGGCGTCGAGTCGGTGCGCTTCTGGAGCGACGAGGAGCTGGCCGCGGCGGGGATCGATCCGGCGCTCGCCGCCGATCCGCGCTACGTGCGGGCCGGCGCGGTGCTCGACGGCATCGACCTGTTCGACGCCGGCCTGTTCGGCTTCTCGCCGCGCGAGGCCGAGGTGACCGATCCGCAGCAGCGGGTCTTCCTCGAATGCGCCTGGGAGGCGCTGGAGCGCGCCGGCTGCGATCCGTCCACCTATCCCGGCAGGATCGGCGTCTTCGCCGGCTCGAACCTGAGCACCTATCTGCTCCGGCTGCACGCCGACCCGGCGGCGCGGGCGTCGGTCAACATGCTGCAGGCGATCCTCGGCAACGACAAGGACGCGCTCACCACCACCGTCTCCTACCGGCTCAACCTGCGCGGCCCGAGCGTCGCCGTGCAGACCTTCTGCTCGACCTCGCTGGTCGCCGTGCACCTGGCCTGCCGCAGCCTGCGCAGCGGCGAGTGCGACATGGCGCTCGCCGGCGGGGTGCGCATCGTGGTGCCCGACCAGCAGGGCTACCTCTACGAGCCGGGCGGGCTGGCGCCGTCCGACGGCCACTCGCGCTCGTTCGACGCCGCGGCCAACGGCAGCGTCCTCGGCCACGGCGCCGGCATCGTCTGCCTCAAACGGCTGGAGGAGGCGCTGGCGGACGGCGATCCGGTGCTCGCCGTCATCAAGGGCTCGGCGATCAACAACGACGGCTCGGTCAAGGCCGGCTACACCGCGCCGAGCGTCAACGGCCAGGCCGAGGCGGTCGCCGCCGCCTTCGCCGACGCCGGGGTCTCGCCGGACAGCATCGGCTACGTCGAGGCCCACGGCAGCGCCACCGAGCTGGGCGATCCCATCGAGGTGACCGCCCTCACCAGGGCCTTCCGCCGCTCGACCGGCCGGCGGGGCGATTGCCCCATCGGCTCGGTCAAGTCCAACTTCGGCCACCTCGACCGCGCCGCCGGGGTGACCGGCCTGATCAAGGCGGTGCTCGCCCTGGAGCACGGCGAGATCCCGCCGAGCATCAACTTCGCCACGCCGAACCCGCGCATCGATTTCGCGGCCAGCCCGTTCGTGGTCAACACCCGGCTGCGCCCCTGGCCGCGCGACGGCAAGGCGCCGCGCCGCGCCGCGGTCAACTCGCTCGGCATGGGCGGCACCAACGCCCACGTCGTCCTCGAGGAGGCGCCGCCGCCGGTGCCCGGCTCGCCGTCGCGCCCCTGGCAGCTCCTGGTGCTCTCCGCGAAGACGCCCTCGGCGCTCGACACCGCCACCGCCAACCTGGGCCGCTGGCTGGCGGAGCGGCCGGCGAGCGACGCGTTCGAGCTGGCGGATGCGGCGTACACGCTGCAGGCCGGGCGCCGCGCGCTTCCCTACCGCCGCGCCCTGGTCTGCCGCGACGCCGCGGAGGCGGTGGAGATCCTGGCCGGCGCCGACCCGGCGCGGCTGCTCACCGCCGACCGCGGCGAGGGCACGCGGCCGGCCGTCTTCGCCTGCGCCGGGCTCGGCGGCCAGCACGTCGGCATGGGCCGTGGGCTCTACGAGCACGAGCCGGCCTTCCGCGCCGCCGTCGATCGCTGCGCGGAGCTGCTCGCGCCGCTGCTCGGCCTCGACCTGCGGCAGGCGCTCTACCCGGCCGGCGGCGAGGCTTTCGGCGGCGAGAGCCCCGGCAGCACGACCTCCGATGGCAATGCCCCCGGCGGCACGACCTCCGGCGGCACGGCCTCCGGCAGGGAGGCCCCCGGCGGCACGACCTCCGATGGCACGACCTCCGGCAGGAAGGCCCGCGGCGGCACGACCTCCGGCGGCGAGCCCCCCGGCGGCGGCGACATGGCGCGGCCCGAGCCCGACCTCCGCCGGATGCTGCGCCGCGACGGCGGCGGCGAAGGGGCCTCGCCGCTCGACGACACGCGGCTCGCCCAGCCGGCGCTCTTCGCCGTCGAGTACGCGCTCGCCTGCCTGCTCGGCGAATGGGGCATCCGGCCGCAGGCGGTGCTCGGCTACAGCCTGGGCGAGTACGTGGCGGCGACGCTCGCCGGGGTGCTGCCGCTCGACGGCGCGCTGGCCCTGGTGGCCGGCCGGGCGCGCCTGATCGCCGAGCTGCCGGAGGGAGCCATGCTCGCCGTCGCCCTGGCCGCCGCCGACCTGCAACCGCTGCTCGGCGGCGAGCTGTCCCTCGCCGCCGTCAACGGTCCCGAGCAATCCGTCGCCGCGGGGCCGCCGGAGGCGGTCGCCGACCTCGCAGAGCGCCTAGCGGTCCGCGGCGTCGCCTGCCGCCGGCTGCGCACCACCCACGCCTTCCATTCGCGGCAGATGCTCGAACTCTTCGAGCGCACCGCCGCGCTGGCGCGCACCATCGAGCTGCGCCCGCCGGCGATCCCCTGCCTGAGCAACCTCACCGGCACCTGGCTTACCGACGCCGAGGCGACCGACCCGGAGCACTGGGCGCGCCACATGTGCCAGCCGGTGCTGTTCGCGGATGCCGTGGCCGAGCTGCGGCGCGATCCGGCGCGGGTGATCGTCGAGCTCGGCCCCGGGCAGACGCTCGGCAGCCTGATCCTGCAGCATCCGGCGAGCCGCGACGGCGTGGCGACGGCGGTGGTCGCCCCCCTGCCTCACGACTACGAGACGCAGCCCGACCAGGCCCACGCCCTCACCGCCCTGGCCAGGCTCTGGCTGCTCGGCGTCGAGCCCGACTGGAGCGGCTTCCACGCCCACGAAAGGCGGCGGCGCATCCTGCTGCCGACCTATCCGTTCGAGCGCCGGCGCTACTGGATCGAGACCGCGGCGCCCGGGGCGCCGCAGGCCGCCGCGCCGGTCGCGGAAAGCACGGCCGGCGGCGCGCACGTGTACGTCCCCTCCTGGCGGCGCCTGCCCCTCGAAGCCGCGCACCAGGCCGCGGCTCCCGCCGCCGGCATCCTGCGCCTCGTGCTCGCCGACGACGGCAGCCTCGGCCACCGCCTCGCCGGCCGCCTCCTGGGCCAGGGCGAGCGCGTCCTGCGCGTGCGGCGCCACCCCGGCCCGCCGGAGCCCTCGGTGCTGGAGATCGATCCCCACACGCCGGGCATCCTGGACGCGCTGCTCGCCGGCCTGGGCGAGGCCCCGGGGCAGGTCGTCGACCTCTGGCACGCGGACGGCAGCGGCGCCGCGGACGCCGACGGCGCCGCGGCGGATTGGGTGGTGGGCGCCCTCGGAGCCGGCGGAATTGCCAGAGCCAGCGACGCAGGCGTCGCCCGTGGCGCCCGTGGAGCCGGCGAAGGCAACGGAGCCAGTGGAGCCGGCGGCATCGGCGGAGCCAATGAAGCGGGCGGCATGGCGGGATCCGGCCGAGCGGACGGCATGGGGGCAGCCAGCGGAGCCGGTGGCGTTGCGGCAGCCAACGGAGCCGGCGGCGTCGAGGGGGCCGCGGGAGCCGGTCCAGCCGGCGGCGGCGGAGCGAACGGAGCCAGCCCGTCCCCGTCGCTGGTCCTGGTCACCTGCCAGGCGCAATCGATCGGCGGCGAGGCCTCGGACGCCGCCGCCGCGGTGCGCAGCGCCGCCGCCCGCCGCCGCTCCGGCGGCGCCTGCCGCGTCGTGGACATCTCCCCCGCCCTCCCCGCGGCGCCGGCCGCCGCCGGCGAGCGGCTGCTGCATCGGCTCGCGGCCGAGGTCACCCGGGGCGGCGAGCCGCTGGTGGCCTGGCGCGGCGCGCACCGTTGGGTCTCGACCGTGGAGGAGCTGGCACTCGCACCGGCGGTTGGATCAGTGGTCGCACCGGCACTCGCGCCGGCGGCCGGATCGGCGGTCGCACCTCCCTCCAGCCCGGCAACACCTCCCCTGCCCGCCGGCGCGGTGTTCCTGGTCACCGGCGGGCTCGGGCCGGTGGGCTCCACGATCGCCGCGTTCCTGGCGCAGGAGACCCGGGGGCGCCTGGCGCTCCTCGAGCCGGCCGGCTTCCCCGGCCGCGCGGATTGGGACGATTGGCTGGCCGCCAGCGAGGGCGAGGGGGTGATCAGCGCCCGCATCCACGCCGCGCGCCGCCTCGAGCGGCGCGGCGTCGAGCTGCTCGTCGCCAGCGGCGCCGCCGACGACGCCGCGGCCGTCCGCGGGCTCGCCGAGCAGGCCGTGCAACGGTGGGGAGCGCTCAACGGCCTGGTCCACGTCGCTCCCGAGATCGCCGCCGGCCACGAAGCCACCGATGTCCAGGCGGCGGCCGGCACCCACGACGCGGCCGGCGCGCAGGATGCGACCATCGCCCGCCGCCCTTCCGCCGCCGTCCACGACCCAGCCATCGGCCACCCTCCGGCCACCTCGGGCACCGCTGCCATCGCCGCCGGCCTGCGGGCGCTGCGCACCCTCGACGCGGTGCGCCGCTTCCACGGCGTGGCGCTGGCCTGGGTGGTGACGCCGCCGCGGGCCGCGGCGCTGCGCCTCGCCGCCGACGCGCTGGCCGAGAGCAGCGCCGCCGAGGACGGCGGCGCCGCCGCCTGGACCAGCATCGGCTGGGGCTTCCCCGCCGGCGGCTTTGGCGGCACCGGCAGCACCGGCGGCCCTGGCGGTACCGGCGGCACCGGCAGCCCCGGCGGCACCGGCGGCGCCACCGACCCCGGCGACCCCGACGGCACCGGCGGCCCGGCGGCCGAGGGCTCCGCGCCCGCCGTCCGTGTGCTGCGCCATCTCCTGGCCGCCGGCCCGGGCGCGCAGCGGCTGGCCGTGCCGCGGCCGCTGCCTTCGGGTTGGAGCCGGCTCGACGACCTGCCGCTGCCGCAGGACGATCCCGTTGCCCCGGCGGAGCGCCGCGCCGGCGCCGGCCTCTACCCGCGCCCCGCGCTGCGGGTCGAGTATGCCGCGCCGCGCACCGAGACGGAGGCCGCCATCGGCCGCGCCTGGCAGGAGCTGCTCGGCGTCGCCCGGGTGGGCATCCACGACAGCTTCCTCGACCTCGGCGGCGACTCGCTGCTCGCCACCCGGCTCATGGCGCGGCTGCGCGACAGCCTGAAGCTCGATCTGCCGGTCCGCCTCGTCTTCGAGCGCTCGACCGTGGCCGAGCTGGCCGCCGCGGTCGAGGAGCTGCGCCGCGACGACGAGTCCAGGCAGACCCGGGAGCTGCTCGAAAGCATCCAGGGCCTGTCCGAAGAGGATCTGGAACGGGAGATCCAGCGTCTCGAACGGCTGGTCTCGCCCACCGGCGAGCCCGCCTGGGACGGCGCGGGGACAGGCGCGCTCGCGCACGGCAAGGACGCGGGGAATGGCTGAGGGCGCCACCGCCGCGATGGCCGGCCTCTCGGAGCGGCAGCGCCGGCTGCTGGAGCTGGTACAGCTGCAGCGGCGGCAGGCGGCGCAGGACGGCGGGCCGGCGGCGATCCCGCGGCAGCCGGCCGGGGCGGCGCCGGTGCTGTCGTTCGGCCAGCAGCGGCTCTGGTTCATCGAGCAGCTCCAGCCCGGCAGCGCCGCGTATCACGTCCCCGGGGCGGTGCGCATCCGCGGCGCGCTCGACCTGGGCGCGCTGGCGCGCTGCCTCATCGAGGTCGCCCGCCGGCACGAGATCCTGCGCACCGGCTTCGTGGTGCGCGACGGCGAGCCGGCGCCGGCGATCGCGGCCGAGCCGGCGCTGCGCCTGACGGTCGCCGACCTCTCCGGCCTGCCCGCCGCGGGGCGCGAGGGCGAGGCGGCGCGGGTGGTCGGCGCGCAGGTGGTGCGGCCGTTCGACCTCGCCCGCCCGCCGCTCGCCCGCACCGGCCTGGTGCGGCTGGCGGGCGACGAGTGGATCTTCCTCCTGGTCCTGCAGCACATCGTGAGCGACATCTGGTCGGTGGGCGTGTTCTTCCGCAACACCATGGCGCTCTACGACGCCTTCACCGCCGGCCTCCCCTCGCCGCTGCCGGAGCTGCCGGTGCAGTACGGCGACTACGCCGCCTGGCAGCAGCAGGTGCTCCGGGGCGACAGCCTGCGCGCGCTGCTCACCTACTGGCAGGAGCAATTGGCGGGAGCGCCGCTGGTGATCGATCTGCCGGCCGACCATCCGCGGCCGGCGCTGCCGAGCTTCACCGGCGGGCGGCGCTACATGACCTTCACCCCCGCCCTCACCGCCCGGCTGAAGGCGGTGGCCAAGGAGCGGGAGGCGAGCCTCTACATGATCCTGCTCGCGGCGCTCGACGCGCTGCTCCACCGGCTGACCGGCGCGCGCACGGTGCTGGTGGGCGTGCCGATGGCGAACCGCAGCCGGCTGGAGCTGGAGGGGCTGATCGGCCTGCTGTTCAACACGCTCGTGCTGCGCGCCGACCTCGGCGGCAGGATGCCGCTCTCGACGCTGCTCGCCCAGGTGCGCGAGCGCATGCTCGGCGCGATCCAGCATCAGGATCTGCCGTTCGAGCGGCTGGTCGAGGCGCTGCGGATGGAGCGCGACATGAGCCGCAACCCGATCTACCAGGTGCTGTTCGCCTTCCAGAACGTGCCGCCGTCGGCGATGGCGGCGCGCGGGCTGAGCCTCGCCCGCTACGAGGTGGCGGAGAGCACCTCGCGCGAGGACCTGGAGCTCGACCTGCGCGAGACGCCGCAGGGGCTGGCCGGCTGGTTCGGCTACGACCAGGCGCTGTTCGATCCCGCCACGGTGGAGCGCATCGCCGGCCAGTTCGGCTGCCTGCTCGCCGGCATCGCCGAAGCGCCGGACCGGCCGCTGGGCGAGCTGCCGCTGCTCACCGCCGCCGAGGCGCAGGCGCTGCGCTACGAGTGGAACGACACGACGGAGGGCGAGGAGAGCGGGGACGGCGAGGCCGGCGGCGCGGGCTTCCTCGACCTCCTGGCGGCGCAGGTGGCGCGCAGGCCCGACGAGGTGGCGGCGGCCGATTCCGAGCGGACGGCCACCTACCGGGCGCTCGGGGAGCGCGCGGCGGAGATCGCCCGGGGACTGGCCACCGCCGGGGTCCGGCGCGGCGGCCTGGTCGCCATCCTGGCGCCGCGCTCGGTGGAATTCCTGGAGGTCGTGCTCGGGGTGCTGGCGGCCGGCGCCGCCTATCTGCCGCTCGATCCCGAGCACCCGCCGCGCCGGCAGGCGCAGATCCTCGCCCAGGCGCGGGCCGCGCTGGTGGTGGCCGCCGAGGGGCCGGGGGATTGGGGCGCGGGAGCGCCGCGGGTGGTGCGGCCGGGCGACCTCTGGCCTTCGCGGGCGGCGGCGGCGGCCGGCCATTCGCCTTCCCGAGCGGCAGCTGCCACCGGCCTTTCGCCCTCCCAGGCGGCGGCAGAGGCTGGCCTCCCGCCTGCCCTGACGGCGGCCGGCGGCCCGCCGCGCGCCTCCGGGAGCGAGAGACCGGGACCGCTGGACCTGGCCTACGTGATCTTCACCTCGGGCTCGACCGGGCTGCCGAAGGGCGCGGCCATCGCCCATGGCGGGATGTTCAATCATCTGCTCGCCAAGGTCGCCGATCTCGGGCTCACGGCGCGCGACGTGGTGGCGCAGACGGCGTCGCAGTGCTTCGACATCTCGGTGTGGCAGATGCTCGCCCCGCTCGCC
The DNA here is from genome assembly GCA_030150965.1 of Thermoanaerobaculia bacterium. Lineage (GTDB taxonomy): Bacteria > Acidobacteriota > Thermoanaerobaculia > Multivoradales > UBA5704 > JASLEW01. Next base: position 9,474 of record JASLEW010000299.1, read on the forward strand.
GTCGGCGGGCGGGTGCGCATCCTGCCCGACGCCGTGGCGCACGATCCGGCGCGGCTGCTCGACGCCGCCGAGGCGGCGGGGATCACGGTGCTCGAAACCGTGCCCTCGCTGCTCCGCCTGCTGATCGACGAGGCGCGGCGGCGAGGCGCGGCGCGGCCGCCCCTCGCCGCGCTGCGCTGGATGGTGCCGACCGGCGAGGCGCTGCCGCCCGGGCTGTGCGCCGAATGGCTGGAGCTCTACCCGCGGGTGCCGCTGCTCAACGCCTACGGCCCGACCGAGTGCTCGGACGACGTCACCCACCAACCGATCGCCCGGCCTCCGGGAGCGATGTCGGCGTCGGGGGCGGCGTCGGTGCCGATCGGCCGGCCGCTGCGCAACACCCGCCTGATGGTGGCCGACGCGGAGCTGCGCCCGGTGCCGGCCGGGGTGGCCGGCGAGCTGTGCGTCGGCGGCGACGGGGTGGGCCGCGGCTACCTGCACGACGCGGAGCGCACGGCGCTCGCCTTCGTGCCCGATCCGCTCGCCGACGGCTCCCCCTGGGGCGGCGCGGCGGGCACGCGCCTCTACCGCACCGGCGACCTCGCCCGCCGGCGGATCGACGGCAGCATCGACTTCCTCGGCCGCATTGATCACCAGGTGAAGGTGCGCGGCTTCCGCATCGAGCTGGGCGAGATCGAGAGCGTGCTCGCCGAGGTGCCCGGGGTGCGCCAGGCGGCGGTGCTGGCGCGGCTCGCCGGCTCCGGGGCGGGAGCGCAGACGCTGATCGCCCACTGGACCGCGGCGGAGGCCGAGGTTGCCGAGGGCGGGCGCGCCGCGGTCGAGCGGCAGGCGCGGGCTCACCTCCAGGACCGCCTCCCCGAGTACATGGTGCCCGCGGTGTTCATCTGGCACGCGGAGATGCCGTTGACGCCGAATGGCAAGCTCGACCGCCGGGCCCTGGCGGCGGCGTCCGCGGGCGGCGCGGCGGCGGCCGGCGGGACGGCAGACGGCGGGAAGGCGGCCGGCGCGGCGGGCTTCGTGGCGCCGCGCAACCCGGTCGAGGAGACGCTCGCCGGGATCTGGGCCGAGGTGCTGAAGCTCCCGGCGGCCCCGGGGCTGCCGGCGGTCGGCGTCTACGACGACTTCTTCGCCGCCGGCGGCCAGTCGCTGCTGGCGACGCAGGTGGTGACGCGGGTGCGCGAGGCGTTCGGCGTCGATCTGCCGGTGCGCGCGCTGTTCCAGAAGCCCACCATCGCCGGGCTCGCCGAGAGCCTGGAGGTGGCGCTGCTCCACCGCCGCGGCCTGCCGCCGGCGCCGCCGATGACGCGCATCCCGGCGGCGGAGCGCGGCGGCCCGCTCGCCCCCTCGTTCGGCCAGGAGCGCTTCTGGTTCATCGACCAGCTCCGCCCCGGCATGACCGCCTACAACATCTTCGGCGCCGTGCGCATGCGCGGCACGCTCGACGCGGCGGTGCTGCAGGCGAGCTTCGACGAGCTGCTGCGGCGCCACGAGGTGCTGCGCACCACCTTCGCCGCGGCCGACGGCCAGCCGGTGCAGGTGATCGGCCCGCCGCGGCGCTTCCCGCTCGCCACGGTGGACCTGCGCGGTCTGCCGCCCGCGGTCCTCGACGCGGCCGGCGAACGGCTGAAGAACGTGGAGGCCCAGCGCCCGTTCGACCTCGCCCGCGGGCCGCTCATCCGCGGCCTGCTGCTGCGCCTCGGCGACTCCGACGAGGTGCTGGCGGTGACCGCCCACCACATCGTCTACGACGTCTGGTCGCGCGAGCTGCTGATCCGCGAGCTGGGCGCGCTCTACGCGGCCTTCTGGCACCGCCGCCCCTCGCCGCTGCCCGAGCTGCCGATCCAGTACGCCGACTTCGCCCGCTGGCAGCGGCGCTGGCTGCACGGCGAGGCGATCGCGGCGCAGCTCGACTTCTGGAAGCGCCAGCTGGCCGGGGTCGGCGCGGGGAGCGAGCTGCCCGGCGACCGGCCGCGCCCGCCGGTGCAGAGCTTCCGCGGCCGGCGGCAGCTCCTCGCCATCGACCCGGCGGCCACCGCCGCGCTCAGGGAGCTGGGCCGCGGCGCCGGCGCCACGCCGTTCATGACCCTGCTCGCCGGCTTCGCCGCCCTGCTCCGCGTCTACACCGGCGAGGACGACGTGGTGGTCGGCTCGCCGATCGCCAACCGCAACCGCGCCGAGACCGAGGCGCTGATCGGCTTCTTCGTCAACACCCAGGTGCTGCGCACCCGGCTCGACGGCGGGCCGTCGCTGCGCCAGGCGATCGGCCGCGTGCGGGAGACGGCGCTCGCCGCCTACGCCCACCAGGACCTGGCCTTCGAGCAGCTGGTCGGCGCCCTGCGGCCGGGCCGCGACCCGGCGCGCCAGCCGCTGTTCCAGATCCTGTTCAACTTCCTCACCAACTACCAGCCGGTGGCGCTGGAGCTGCCGGCGCTGACGCTGACGCCGGAGGCGAACCACAGCGGCGCGGTGCAGTTCGACCTGATCGTCTCGATCTACGAGGCGGCCGGCGAGCTGCACCTCGCGGCCGACTACAGCACCGACCTCTTCGACGGCGCGACGATGCAGCGCATCCTGCGCCACTACGCGGCGCTCCTGGCGGCCGGCGCGGCGGCGCCCGAGGCGCCGCTCGCGGCGCTCGATTGGCTGCCGGCGGGCGAGCGCCAGCAGCTTCTCCACGATTGG
>JASLEW010000657.1 GCA_030150965.1 Thermoanaerobaculia bacterium
CTACGCTGAGGAGGCGCAACGCCGCCGGAGACGCGGAGGGCCGGCGCATTAGGTAGCGGATTTGTGACGCACCGCACTAGCCCGGCGGCAGGGCGGCCGCTCCCGCCTGGGCGGCGAGCGGCGACAGCCGGCGGGCGCCGGCGAAGCGGCTGCGGAAGTAGGGACGCGTCAGCTCGCTGACGATCACCCCCTGGCGGCGGCCGGCGGCGTGGATGAAGCGGCCGTCGCCGACGAAGATGCCGACGTGCGAGATGCCGCGCTTGTAGGTGTCGCGGAAGAAGACGAGGTCGCCCGGCCGGAGCTCGCCCTCGGCGACCGGCTGCCCCTGGGCGAACTGCTCCGCCGCGGTGCGCGGCATCTCCACGCCCTGGGCGGCATAGACCGCGCCCACCAGGCCGGAGCAATCGAGGCCGCTGCGCGACGTGCCGCCGCGGCGGTAGGGCGTGCCGAGGAAGGTCCAGGCCTGCTCGACCAGGTGCTTGAGCCGGGCCGACAGGCGGTTGAGCAGCGAGTTGGCCTCGCGCAGCGTCACCTCGTACTCGATGGCGTACTCGTCGCCGCCGTCGGCCCTTTCCGCCGCGGCCGCCGCGGCGGCGTCCAGCGGGGCCGGCAGGGCCGCGGCGGCGGCGTCCTCCGCGAGGTCGGGTGCGAGGTCCTGGGTGGCGGCGGCCGGAGCCGTGAGGCCGGGGAGGATCAGGGGGCTGGAGGAGGGTGGCAGCGCCACGGCGGCGAGCGGGAGGGCTGCCGCGAGCACCGCGGCGGCGAGGACTGGGAGCGGCCGGACCACCATTCGAACCCCCGTTCAGAGCGGCGCGGCAGGCCGCGTGAGCGGACGTGCCTCGCTTGGCGGGCGCGGCGCGGGCAGGCCGCCGGCCAGCACAGAGTCCTCAGGAGGAGCCGCTCTGCGAGCCGGCTCGGCCCATTCGCGGGCGAACAGGTCGTTGACAGGGAGCACTTCATACCATCGCCCAAAAAAGCCTGTCAACCTCGGGCTGCCGCGTGCGAAGTCGATATGCGCTAAGGACATGGGCCGGCCCCCGGCGGCGCCGGCAGGGCCTCCGCCTATGCCGCGAAAGCAATCGCGATACACTGCTTCCGTGCGTGCGATGGTGCTGGAGCGAGTGGGCGCGCCGCTGCGTCTCGTGGAGCTCCCCGACCCGGTGCCGGGTCCGGGGCAGCTGCTGCTGCGCGTGCGCGCCTGCGGCGTCTGCCGCACCGACCTGCACATCGTCGATGGCGAGCTGCCGGCCCCCCGGCTGCCGCTGGTGATCGGCCATCAGATCGTCGGCACGGTCGCCGCGCTGGGGCCGGGCGCCGGCCGCTTCCGCCCCGGCGACCGGGTGGGGGTGCCATGGCTCGGCTGGACCGACGGCGACTGCGGCTTCTGCCGCGGCGGGCGCGAGAACCTCTGCGACCGCGCCCGTTTCACCGGGCTGCACGTCGACGGCGGCTACGCGGAGCTGGCGGCGGCCGACGAGCGGTTCTGCTTCGCCATCCCGCCCGGCTATCCGGACCTCCAGGCGGCGCCGCTGCTCTGTGCGGGCCTCATCGGCTTCCGCGCCCTGGGTCTCGCCGGACCTCCCGCGGCGGCGCCGCGCCTCGGCTTCTACGGCTTCGGCGCCGCCGCCCACATCCTGGTGCAGGTGGCCCGTCACCAGGGGCGCCGGGTCTTCGCCTTCACCCGGCCGGGCGACGCGGCCGCCCAGCGCTTCGCCCTCGCCCGCGGCGCGGTGTGGGCGGGGTCCTCGGCCGAGGCGTCGCCCGAGCCGCTCGACGCGGCACTCATCTTTGCACCGGACGGCGGTCTGGTGCCGGCGGCCCTGCGTGCCGTCGCCAAGGGTGGGGTGGTGGTCTGCGCCGGCATCCACATGAGCGAGATCCCGTCCTTCCCCTACGACCTCCTGTGGGGTGAGCGGCAGCTGCGTTCGGTCGCCAATCTCACCCGCCGCGACGGCGAGGAGTTCCTCGCCCTCGCTCCCAGGGTGCCCGTCCGGACGGACGTCACCGTCTTCCCGCTCCCCGAGGTCAACGCCGCGCTCGCCGCGCTGCGCTCCGGCGCCTTCCAGGGAGCGGCGGTGGTCGCCGTCGATGCGGCGGGAGGAGCGCGGTGAGCGAGGATCACATCCCGGACGAGCTGGTCGCGAGGTTCCTGGCGCGTGAGGTCAGCCGCAACGAGACGCGGCAGGTGGTGGCGCACCTGCTCACCGGCTGTCAGCGGTGCGCGGACCTCGTCGGGCACCGGGTGCGCGAGGGCGGCCACTGGCTGCCGCGTCAGGGCGTGCCGCCGGTCACCCCCGCGGCCGGCGAGGCCGCCAGCTACGACGACCTTTTCCACCGTCTGTCGGAGCCCGGGGCGAGACGGAAGCGTGACCACTGACGGCTCGCCGTGCGTCCTGCCGTGCCGGCCGTGCGGTCCTCCCGCCGCTCCCTGGCGGCCGCGGCGGCGCGCCGGCGCCGGCTCAGCAGTCGCCGAGGCGCCTGGCGGTGACGTGCTGCGAGAGCTTGAGCGTCCCGGAGCCGCGGCCCGGCGAGGTCATCCTGGTGGTCGCCTGGTAGGAGGTCCCGGCCAGGCTGATCTCGGTGGTGCCGGTGGCGCCGCGGTCGCACTTGAAGCTGTAGGAAAGGCTGCCGCCGGCGAGCTTGAGGTCGCCGACCGTGCACTTGCCGCTGCGCCGCTGCAGGGTGTCGGCCAGGGACCGCGCATCCTTGGACTCGCCGGCGGTGATGCACTGGGTGGAGGTGATCGGTGGCCGCGGCGGGATCCCCTGGGTCTCCAGCACCACCGTGATCTCCCATTGGCCGGGAGTGAAGTTGGGGCGCGCGGCACCGCCCGCGCCTGCCGCGCCGGTGCCCCCGGCCGGCGCACCCGCGGCGCCGTGCAGGGCGAAACTCGAAAGCAGCACGGCCGCCACCGCGGCCGCCCGCGTCACCGCTCCAGCCGCCGTCCCGATCCGCCGCGTCCCTCGCCTCATGAGCCCCTCCTGCCTCGGTCTGTCGCCTGCCGGCCGAAAATCATAGCAGCGCCGCGCCGCGCCGGGGCGGGTGCCGGACCGGCTGGCTCGCTCAATCCCACAGCCGGTCGATGCGCCGGCGGGCGATGGCCTGGGCGGCGGTGCGCCCGAGCAGGCCGACGGCGCCGCCGAGGCCGGCGAAGCGCGGGTCGCGGGTCAGGCCGCGCTCGTAGCGGAAGAGGATCTGCTGCGCGATGACCGCGACCTTGAGCAGGCCGAAGACGTAGTAGAAGAGGACCCCGCTCACCTCGCGGCCGCTGGTGCGCGCGTAGCGCTCGGCCACCTCGGCCCGCGACAGGCTGCCGGGGAGCGCCGTCGGCCCCGACGGCAGGCGCCGCCGCGCCTCCTCGTCGTCGGGGTCCAGCCAGTAGGCGAGGCTGGTGCCGAGATCCATCAGCGGCTCGCCGGTCGTCGCCATCTCCCAGTCGAGCACCGCGGCGATGCCGCCCAGATCCGGGGTCAGCACCAGGTTGTCGTACTTGAAATCGTTGTGCAGCAGCGCCGCCTCCCTCTCCTCGGCCGCCGCCGGCCGCCGCGGCAGGTGGCCGGCGAGCCAGGAGGCGGCGAGGTCGATGTCGGGGACCTCGGCGGTCCTGGCGTTGCGCCAACGCTCCGTCCAGCCGCTCACCTGGCGCGCGGTGTAACCGGCGGGACGGCCGAGGCCGGAGAGCCCGGCGGCCCGCGGATCGACCGCGTGCAGCTCGGCCAGCGCATCCACCAGCCCCTCGCTCAGCGCCCGCATGCGCGCGGCGGGCAGCGCGGCGCCTCCCGGCGGCAGCGCCTGGCGCAGGATCACCCCGTGCACCCGCTCCATCAGGTAGAACGGCGCCCCGATCACCGCCGCGTCGTCGCAGGCGGCGACCACCCGCGGCGCGCGCGGCAGGCGGCCGGCCAGGCCGGTCAGCACCCGCACCTCGCGCCCCATGTCGTGGGCGGTCTTGACCGCCGAGCCGAGCGGCGGCCGGCGCAGCACCAGCTCCTGCTCCTCGTCCTGCCCTCGCCGCTCCTGCGGCTCCGCCCGGCCCGGCCCGGGCAGCGCCGCGGGCGCCGGCCGGCGGCCGCGGAAGCGCAGCAGGTAGGTGAGGTTGGAGTGGCCGCCGGGGAACTGCTCGACGCTCACCTGGGCGACGCCCAGCCAGGCGGCGAGCGCCGCGGCCGGCAGCTCCTCGCCGGGCCGCACCGGCCCCGGCCGGTCCTCGGCCAGCGGCGGGGCCGCGGCCGTCACCCGCCGCCCCTCTCCGCCGCCGCCTCGCGGGCGTAGCGCTCCAGGATGCGGCGTGCCACCGTGGTCTTGTGCACCTCGTCCGGGCCGTCGTAGATCCGGGCGCCGCGCTCGTGCCGCCACCAGAAGGCGAGCGGCAGCTCGTCCACCAGGCCGGCGGCGCCGCAGGTCTGGATGGCGCGGTCGAGGACGCGCAGGAGGACCGCGGCGCAGTGGAACTTGATCAGCGAGATGTCGTCGCGCGCCGCGGCGGCGCCCTCGCGGTCGATGCGCCAGGCGGCGTGCAGCACCAGGAGCCGCCCGGCGTCGATCTCGGCGCGGCTCTCGGCCACCCAGCCCTGCACCAGCTGACGCCCGGCGAGCGGCTCGCCCGGCGCCAGCTCACGCCCGACCGCCCGCCGGCACATCTCGTCGAAGGCGCGCTCGCAGATGCCGATCCAGCGCATGCAGTGGTGGATGCGGCCCGGCCCCAGCCGCTCCTGGGCGAGCGCGAAGCCCTCCCCCTCCGCGCCGATGCGGTGGGCGGCGGGGATCCGCACGCCGGTGAAGCGCACCTCGCCGTGGCTGGCCCAGCCGGCCCCCGCCTCGCCCATCACCGGGAGGTTCCGCACCCGCTCGTACCCGGGGGTGCCGGCGGGCACCACGAAGAGGCTCGCGCGCCGGTGCGGCGCGGCGGCGGGGTCGGTCACCGCCATCACGATGCAGAGGGCGGCGCCGTCGGCGCCGGAGGTGAACCACTTGTGGCCGTCGATCACGTAATCCTCGCCGTCGCGGCGCGCCACGGTGCCGAGGAGGGTCGGATTGGAGCCGGCATGCTCGGGCTCGGTCATGGCGAAGCAGCTGCGCACCTCGCCCCGCGCCAGCGGCCCGAGCCAGCGCTCCTGCTGCCCGGCCGAGCCGTGGCGCAGCAGCAGCTCCATGTTGCCGGCGTCGGGGGCCTGGCAGTTGCACAGGTAATGGCCGAGCGGGCTCCGGCCCAGCTCCTCGCCGACCCGCGCCAGCTCGACCAGGCTCAGCCCGGCGCCGCCCCAGGCGGCGGGCAGGTGCGGCGCAAAGAGCCCGATCCCGCGCGCCCGCGCGCGCAGCGCGGCGAGCCGCGGCTCGACCGCGAGGAAGCCGTGCGCCATCATCGCGCGCTCGAGCGGCACCACCTCGGCGGCGACCAGGCGGCGCAGCGCGGCGAGCCGCGGCGCGAGCGTCTCCGGCACCAGCCAGCTCTCGGCGCTCACGCCACGGATTCTACCGCCGCGCGGCGCACCGCCGCTCCGCGCCGCGGCCCGGCGCGGCAGGCGGCGGCGCGTCGGCCGGGAAGCGCGGGGAAGCCGAGGGCAAAAAAATGCCGCCCGCAGGCGGCACATCGAGGCGAGATCCAACAGAAGGGGGGGTGCGATGCGGTGCGGCTCGGCTCAGTTGGCCGACGTCTTCTGCGGCCAGCGGACGAAGTAGCCGTCGGCCCACACCAGGTCGCGGTCGTAATCCGTCGGATCGAAACCGGTGACCGTGTAGTCGGCGGAGTCGGCCACGCCGTCACGTCCGTAGGAGGCGATCG
>JASLEW010000538.1 GCA_030150965.1 Thermoanaerobaculia bacterium
GGGGGGGTGGGGCGGGGGGGGGTTTGGGGGTTTGGGCACGGCGGTGTGGCGTGGCTCGGCCACGGCGGCCTGGCGCCGGGGGGGCGGTCCGACCGACGCTGGTGAGTTGCGCGACACGCCTGAGCTCCGAAGGCGCTACCGGCCGAACCGGGTGGGCGGGCCCTCGTCTCAGTGGGCGCGCGCCGCCGCTTCCATCTTCTGCGCCTGGAAGTGGGCGACGAGGGGCTCGATCAACGGGTCGAGGTCGCCGCCGAGGACGGCCGGCAGCTGATGGACGGTGACGCCGATGCGGTGATCGGTGACGCGGTTCTGCGGGAAGTTGTAGGTGCGGATCTTTTCCGAGCGGTCGCCGCTGCCCACCATGCGGCGGCGCTCGGCGGAGAGGGCGGAGGCGGCCTTCTCCTGCTCGATCTCGTAGAGCCGCGCCTTGAGCACGCGCAGCGCCTTGGCCTTGTTCTTGATCTGGCTGCGCTCGTCCTGGCAGCTCACCACGATGCCGGTGGGCAGATGGGTGAGCCGCACCGCCGAGTAGGTGGTGTTGACCCCCTGGCCGCCGGGACCGGAGGAGCAGAAGCGGTCGATGCGCAGGTCCTTCTCGTCCACCTCGACCTCCACGTCCTCGGCCTCGGGGAGGACGGCGACGGTGACCGCCGAGGTGTGGATGCGGCCGGCGGCCTCGGTCTCCGGGACGCGCTGCACGCGGTGGACGCCGCCCTCGTACTTGAGCCGGCTGTAGGCGCCGCGCCCCTCGACGATGGCCGACACCTCCTTGATGCCGTGCACGCCCGACTCGGAGAGGTCGATGACCTCGACGCGCCAGCCCTGGCGCTCGGCGTAGCGGCTGTACATGCGGAACAGCTCGGCGGCGAAGAGCGACGCCTCGTCGCCGCCGGTGCCGGCGCGGATCTCCAGCACCACGTTGCGCGCGTCGTTGGGGTCCCTGGGCGTCAGCTCGCGGCGCAGCTCCTCCTCCAGGCGGCCCAGCCGCGCCTGCAGCTGCTCGCGCTCCTCCTGGGCGAGCAGGTAGAGCTCGTCGTCCTTGGCGAGGCCGGCGAGCAGCTCCTGGTTCTCGGTCAGCTGGCGCTGCGCGCCCGAGTAGTCACGGTACAGATCGACGACGTGGCCGATCTCGGCGAGCGCGCGGTTGGTCTCGGCGTAGGCCTTGCGGTCGGCGAGGAGCGCCGGATCGGCCAGCCGCTCGGTCAGCTCGGCATGGGTCTTCTCCAGCTGGGAGAGCTTCTCGATCATGCGGCGCTCTGCTCGGGCAGCGCCCCATCCTCGCGCAGCGCCTCCTCGAGCGCCACGATCGCCACCTCCAGCATGTCGTCGCTCGGCTCCTGGGTGGTGATCTTCTGCAGCATCAACCCGGGAAAGACCAGGGCGGCGAAGAGCGGCGCGGCGCGCTTGCGCGCGGTGAGCCGCAGCACCTCGTAGGAGAGCCCGGCGATCACCGGCACCAGCAGCAGCCGGCCGCCGAACTTGACCAGGAACGGCGCGCTCTTGGGGATGAGGGCGAAGACCAGGATCGACACCAGCAGCACGAAGAGCAGGAAGCTGGTGCCGCAGCGCGGGTGCAGGCGGCTCTGCGCGCGGGCGTTGGCGACGGTGAGCGGCAGGCGGGCCTCGTAGTTGAAGACCACCTTGTGCTCGGCGCCGTGGTACATGAAGACGCGGTGGATCTCGCGGAAGCGCGAGATGGCGACGAGGTAGGCGAGGAAGAAGAGCGCCCGCAGGCCGCCGTCCACCAGGTTGAAGCCGAGGCCGGAGAGCGGGCCGAAGAGGTGGCGCTCCGAGAGCTGGGTGAGCCACAGCGGCAGCAGCAGGAAGACCGCCGCGCCCAGCCCCAGCCCGACCGCCATGGAGCCGGCGATCGCCCAGCCCGATCCGCCGGCGGCAGACCCGCCGTCAGACCCGGTTTGGGCGTCTCCGCCCGCCGCCGGCTTCGCGCCGGCGTTGCCGGCGCCCAGGGCGCTACCGGCGCCAACGGTGCTGCCGGCGCCCAGCGCGCCAAGGGTGCTCCTGGTGCCGGTGGCGCCGGCACCGTCCGGTCCCGCCGTGGCGATGGCCTGCTCGGCCGAGAAGTTGAGGGCGCGGATGCCCAGGGCCAGCGACTGGAAGAGGACGGCGATGCCGCGCAGCACCGGCAGCTTGAAGATGGGATAGCGCCGGGCCAGGCCGGCGACCTTGCCGCGCTGGAGGGCGAGCGAGCCGTCGGGGCGGCGCACCGCGACGCCGTAGGCGCCGGGGGCGCGCATCATCACCCCCTCGATGAGCGCCTGGCCGCCGACCAGCAGCTCGCTGTCGGAGGTGAGGCGGTTTTCGGAGGGTGCCGAGGGTCCAGAGGATACGGAGAGGTCGGTGTCAGGCATCGGTTCGCTTCCGGCCGGTGCGAGCCCGCGGCGCGGGCTCGGAGGGTCCAGGGAGTGGAGCGGAGGAGCGGCGGCGCCGGGCAGCGGCGGAGCGGGCCGCCTCAGGCGGTCTTGCCGTAACGCCGCTGGAAGCGCTCGACGCGGCCGGCCGAGTCGACCAGCTTCTGCTTGCCGGTGAAGAACGGATGGCAGGCGCTGCAGATCTCCAGGCGCAGATCCTCGCTCGTCGAGTGCGTCTGGAAGGTGTTGCCGCAAGCGCAGACCGCGGTGACCAGGTTGAGGTGCGGATGGATGTCTTTCTTCACGGTGGTCTCTCTTCTCTTTCGCGTTCTTTTTCGCGTCTTGGCGTCGCTTTCGTGAGCGTCGAGCGGCGGCACGGGTCGAAGGCCTTCGCCTGGCCCGCGAACGCGCTAGCCTAGCCGATCGGCGTCCGCCTGGCAAGCTCGGAGGACTCGCGCCCCGCGGCGCCCTGCGCTCTCTGAAAAGCGCCGGCCGCCGCCGAAAATTCCTCCGCGGCGCCTCTCCGCTCCCACCTTACCCCCCCTTGGTTGGCGCCAAGGTGGGGCCACCTCGGGCCGCCTCGGTGCTGCCGGGGGGGCGCGGCGGTGGGGCTAGAATGGGCGGGGTCATGGGATTCCACGACGACTGCCTGGTGCTCGACGGCCACACCGACCTGCCCACCCGCATCTGGGAGGACCCGGGCGACCTGGGACAGGTCCTGCCCGGCCATCACATCGACCTGCCGCGGCTGCGCGCCGGGGGCGTCGACGCGCTGCTGCTGGCGCTCTGGGTGCCGGCGTCGCTCTCGGCGGAGCGCGGCTGGGAGCATGCGCAGACCCTGCACCGGCTGACGCTCGCCGCGCTCGCCGGGTTATCCGGCGGCATGGCGGTGGTCGAGAGCGCCGAGGAGGTGCGCCGGGCGGTGCGGCGCGGCCAGGTGGCGGGGGTCTTCGCCCTGGAGAACGGCCGGCCCCTCCTGGTGCCGGAGGCGCTCGCCGCCGTGGCGGCGATGGGGGTGCGCTACGTGACCCTCACCCACTGGCAGACCCACGAGTGGTGCGACGCCTCGACCGACGCGCCGGCGCACGGCGGCCTGTCCGCCGAGGGAGTGAGGCTGGTGCGCGAGATGAACCGCCGGGCCATCCTGGCCGACGTCTCCCACGCCTCCGACGACGCCGTCCGCCACGTCCTGGAGGTGGCCACGGCGCCGCCGCTCGCCAGCCACAGCTCGGCCCGCGCCCTGTGCGGCCACCCGCGCAACCTGCCCGACGACCTGGTGCGCGAGATCGCGCGGCGCGGCGGCCTGGTGATGGCCAACTCCTATCCGGCGTTCATCGATCCGGCGGCGGCGCGCGCCGACCGCGAGCGCGGCCCGGAGGTGACCCCGGCGCTGCTGCTGATGGAGGAGGACTACCTGCGCGATCCGCGGGCGCACTGGCGGCGGCGCCAGGAGATCCTGGACGCCCGGCCGCTGCCGCGGGTGCCGCTCGCCGCCTACGTGGATCACGTCGTCCACCTGGTCGAGCTGGGCGGCGAGGAGCACGTGGGGATCGGCACCGACTTCGACGGCATCCCGGAGACCCTGGACGGCTTCGGCGACGTGTCGCGCTTTCCCGACCTGACCGCGGCGCTCCTCGCCCGCGGCATCGACCGCTCCGGCGTCCGCCTCATCCTGGGCGAGAACTTCGTCAGCCTGCTCGGCGAGGCCGAGCGCCGCGCCTGCTGAGCGAAGGGAACCCGCCTGCCCGATCCGGCCGGCAGCGCCTGCGGAGCTCAGGCGCGTCGCGCAGCTGACCGGCGTCGATCGGATCGCCCTCCCATCCTCCCAACCCCCTTCCCACCCCTCCGGGGGGAAAGGGGCACCACGTCCACCTTCATAGCTCGGGGTCGGCCGTGGCCGATGGGCGACTGCTGAGCAGGTTCAAGGCCCCCCGGGGCCGCCCGGGAGCTGTATGAATCTTCATACAGCTGTCTGCGTATCCCCTTTCGTACGCAATCGGTCCGCAGCCTCCGTCAGGCTTCGAGCTGCCGGCGCAAGCTGAAGCGGATCAGTGACTTGGGAGTGACGAGCCACGCTGCCGAAAGGCCGCCGCCGGCTGGCAGCGCGCTTGCCCCTCTGGGCGCCGATGCCGCAACCCTGATGGGCCAAGGCCCGACAAGGAGAACCAGACGATGTGGCGCCCGATCGCAAGCCTCTCGCACCGCCGCCGCCGGCCGGCCCCCGCCGGCCTCCTGCTGCTCGCCGCCCTCATCCTGCCCGGCCTCGCCGGCGGGCGGACGGCGGCGGCCCAGGCACCCCGCTTCCTGCTCGAGAAGATCACCGTCGAAGGCGTCAAGGGGCACGGCGCCCGGATCATCGTCTCGCAGACCTACCTCAAGACCGGCCAGAGCTACACCGAGCGCGAGCTGCAGGAGGCGGTCTACCGCGTCAAGCGGCTGCCGTTCATCGTCGATGCCGAGCTGTCGCTGCGCAAGGGGAGCGTGCGTGGCAGCTATGAGCTGGTGGTGACGGTCGAGGAGACGCGGCCGTTGTTCCTCGAGTTCGCGCCGTCCGGCTTCTACACCGCCCACAGCCCTGGCTTCCCCGTGACCGGCACCGGCAGCGTCATCTGGAGTACCGGGGAGAGCCTGACGGTGCGGCAGTTCGTGGGCGCCGAGGGACTGGCGTTTGCCTCCTTCAGCAACTCGACCCCCGATTCCGGTCGGTCGGCCGAGCTCGGCTACACCCGCTACGACCTCTTCGGCAACGGCAGCTACGCCACCCTCCAGGCGGTGGACACGTTCGACCCGCACCAGCCGCAGTCGCCTGCCGTTTCCGCGATCGTCGGCCTGCCGCTGACCCTCAACCTGACCCTGGTGATGACGCCCGGCTGGTCGCGGGTGAGCGGCAACGGCCTCGCCGTGGACGACTGGAGCGGCAACCTGGCGCTGATCTACCGCACCACGGACGACCCGTTCATCCCCACCCGGGGCTCCGATCTCGAGGCGGTCTTCAACGAGGTCTACGACACGTTTCGTTTCACCTTTCCGGGCGCCACGGGCGGCGGCGCGGTGGCCCAGCAGTCGCTCGAGCTGACCGGCAACCACTATTGGCCGCTCACGCCGCGTCAATCGGTGGGCCTGAGCCTCGTGGCCGCGGGCACACACAACTCGGGCGTCAACGCCGCGCAGCCGTTCGTCACCCCCACCAGGATCGAAAACGCCGGGCTGTCGCTGCTCTATTCGGCGAGCCTGTGGAGCAGCGCCACCACCCGCCGCTACGGCGACCTGCGCCTCGAGGCCAACGCCGGGGACACCTACACCAACGCCGGAGGGCCGTTCTTCGCGGACGGCCGGCGGAGCATCACGCAGCTTTTCGCCTCCGCCGGTGCGGTCTACCGCAACCAGTGGGGGTTGCTGCGCTTCACCTTCGAGGTTGTCGGCCGGGAGATGCCGTGATGCGGCGCGCGGCGCTGCTCCTCTCCGGTGCCGTCACCGCCGCCCTGGCGCTGGCCGCCGCGGCACCCGCCCAACGGCCGGCCTACGAGATGGGGGCGGACCGGCTGCTGGTCGTCTCGCTGCCGGTGGACGTGCTCTCGCAGCCCGAGGTGAAGCCGCGCCTCACCTCCGGCCTGACCACCAGCCTGGTGCTGCAGGTGACCGCCGACGACGGCAGGGGCCACCGGGCCCGCGGCGGCGGTCTGGTCGAGGTGCGCTACGAGCTGTGGGACGAGGTCTTCCTGGTCACCGCCGCCGGCAGCGACGGGCGCCGGCGCCAGGAGAGCCTGCCGTCGCTGGAGCGCCTGGCGGCGTGGTGGCAGGCGCTCCGGCTGCCGGTGCTCGCGGCCGGCGGCCGGCTGGCGGCCGGCTCCTGGCGCATCGACACCGAGCTGACGGTGATCCCCTTCTCGCGCGCCGAGCAGACCGAGACCCAGACCTGGCTCTCGCGCTCCGTCGCCGGCGAGGCGTCGGCGGCGCCGGCGGTCTCTCCCGCGGCGCCGGCCGCGGTGCCTCCGCCGGCGCCCGCGGGCGGCGTGCTCGACATGCTGATCGCCACCTCGATCAAGCGCCCCAGCCTGGTCAGCTTCTCGTGGCGCAGCAACCTCGTCGTGGCGCCCGCGGGCATCGGCGGGTCCGGTGGCCCCGGCGGGTCCGGTGGCGGTCCTGGCGGCGCGGGGCGGCGGCCCGAGGGCGCGGGAGGGCCGCCGCCGTGAGCCTCTGGCGGGCCCTGGCGGCGGTGGCGGCGCTGCTGGCCGCCGCGGTGCTGGTGTTCGGGGTCTCGGTGCGGCAGCTCACGGGTGGGTGGCTCGCCTTCAGCACCCACCCCGAGGTGATGCATCAGCTGGAGCTGTCGCTCGCCGACCAGAAGCGGCTGGCCGCTCTCGACCCGGCCCACACGGCGGGCTACCGGCGGCGCTTCGCCGCCGCCGAGTCGCTGCTCGACCGGCTGCGCATCCTGGACTACAACCGGGAGGAGATCGCCGGCCGCTACCGCGGCGCGCTGCTCGCGGTCTTCGGCGCCCTGGCGGCGCTGGGAGTGGCGATCTTCCTGGCGGCCCGGGCGCACCACGAGCGGCGGCTCGGCCGCCTGCGCGCCGCGCTGGCGCGCCTCGCGGCCGGCGACGCCGGCATCGTCCTGGGCCGGCGGCGGCGCGACCTCCTGGGCCGCATGGCCGGCATGGTCGAGGAGGCCTCGCGCACCATGGCGCGCGACCGGCGGCGCCTGGCCTCGCTCGAGAACCTCGCCGCCTGGCAGGAGGCGGCACGCCGCCACGCGCACGAGATGCGCACGCCGCTGACCGCGGCGCGCCTGGAGCTCGCGCGGTTGGAGCGGCTGCTGAGCGGCGCCGCGGACCCTGCGGACGACGGCGGCAGCTGGGGATGCGAGGGGCGGCAGCTGGCCGCCAGCGTGCACCAGGAGCTGGACCGGCTGACGCGCTTCACCGCCGCCTTCGCCGCGTTCGGCCGCCTCCCCCGGCCGCGGCTGCAACCCGGAGACCTCGCCGCCTTCGCCGCCGAGTTCGCCTCCGGCTTCGCCAGCGCCTGGCCGGGCCTGACGCTCTCCGCCCTGCCGCCGCCGGCGCGGTGCCTTGCGGCGTTCGACCGCGACCTGCTGCGCCAGGTGCTGGTGAACCTCTGCGACAACAGCGCCCTGGCCCTTGCCGGGGTCGGCGGCGGCGGTGCCGGCGATGCCGGCGGGGGGGATGCCGAGCCCGGTCGCGCGGCGCCCGCCGGCAGCCTCCACGGCGGCCCGGCCACGGCCACCGCCACGGCCACCGCGCCAGCCGATGGGCGCCGGGGGAAGGTGAGCTTCGCGCTTGCGCTCCAGGATGGCTGGGTGGCGCTCGCCGTCGCCGACGACGGGCCGGGCATCCCGGCGGCGGTGCTGCCGCGGCTGTTCGAGCCCTATGCGACCTCGCGGCGGGTGGGCGAGGGGATGGGACTGGGCCTGGCGATCTCGCGCAAGATCCTGCTCGACCACGGCGGCGACCTGGAGCTTGCCGGCAGCTCGCCGGCGGGCTGCACCTTCCGCCTGCTGCTGCCGGCCGCGCCGGCGGCGGCGCCGGCTGCGGCATCGCCGGCCGGGGAGCCGCCATGACCACGATCCTCCTGGTCGAGGACGAGGAGAAGATCCGCGCCAGCCTCCTGGTGCAGCTGCGCGAGGAGGGCTTCGCGCCGCGCGCCCTGGGCTCGGCCGAGGAGGCGTGGGCCTGCCTGACCGACGCGGCGCAGCCGCTGCCCGACCTGCTGCTGCTCGACGTGCGCCTGCGGCAGATGAGCGGCGTGGAGCTGATCCGGGAGCTCGCGCCGCGGCGGCGGCTGCCGCCGACGGTCATCATCTCGGGCGAGGCGTCGATCAGCGAGACGGTCGAGGCGCTGCGGCTCGGCGTGCACGACTTCATCGAAAAGCCGTTCAGCCGCGAGCGGCTGCTGCGCTCGATCACCAACACCCTGGAGAACGTGGCGCTGCGGCGGCGGGTCCGGGCGCTCGAGTCGCGCCTGCCGCCGGAGCCGGAGATCCTCGGCCGCTCGCCGGCCGTCGAGCGGCTGCGCCAGGCCATCGCCCGGGTGGCGCCGACCGGCGGGCGGGTGCTGATCACCGGCGCCACCGGCACCGGCAAGGAGCTGGTGGCCGGCACGCTGCACCGCCTGAGCGGCCGGTGCGACGGGCCGTTCGTCAAGATCAACTGCGCGGCGATCCCGGCCCATCTGGTGGAGGACGAGCTGTTCGGCCACGCGCGCGGCGCCTTCACCGACGCCCGCCAGGCCAAGGCCGGCCTGTTCGAGGAGGCGGACGGCGGCACCCTGTTCCTGGACGAGATCGGCGACATGGACCTGGGGCTCCAGGCGCGCCTGCTGCGCGTCCTGGAGGACGGGCGGGTGCGGCGGGTCGGCGAGAACCGCGACCGCCAGGTGGATGTGCGGGTGATGGCCGCCACCCACCAGGACCTGGAGCGGCAGGTGAGCGCCGGCCGGTTCCGCCAGGACCTCTACTTCCGCCTCGCCCACCTGCCGGTCGAGGTGCCGCCGCTCGCCGCCCGCCGCGAGGACATCCCGCTGCTCGCCGCGCACTTCCTGGATCACTTCGCCCGCCTGCACCGGGTGCGGCGGCCGGGCCTCGGTCCGGCGGTCCTGGCGGCGCTGGGGCGCTACGGCTGGCCGGGCAACGTGCGGGAGCTGCGCAACGTGTGCGAGCGGCTGGTGGTCTTCGGCGCCGATCCGCTGACCCTGGACCAGCTGCCGTCGGGCCTCCTGCAACCGGCGCGCGCCCGCGAGACCGGGCTCGTGGCGCTGGCCGAGGCCCGCCCGGTGCTGCCGCTGCGCGAGTTCAAGGCCGCCTGCGAGCGCGAGTACCTGGAGTCGGTGCTGCGCCGCGCCAACTGGAATTTCGCCGCCGCCGCGCGGCTCCTCTGCATCCAGCGGACCTACCTGCACCAGAAGGCGGCGAGCCTGGGCATCGAGCGGCCGGACGGCCACGCCGCCGCGCCGGAGGTTTAGGGACCCTCGAAGCTCAGTTCCGGCCGCCCAGCCCGAGCTCGGGGCCGTACATCACCGCGTTGAGCAGCAGCGGAGCGGTGCCGCGCCAGAAGAGTCGGAAGTCGGGCTCCTGCAGGAACAGCACGATGCTGCCGCTGCCCCGCGATTCGATGCCCAGGAGCAGCGAGCCGGCGAGACGCTGCCTGGCCTCCGGCCAGGCGAAGCCGGCGATCACCGGGTCCTGCGGCAGGGCCACCAGCACGTCGCGGCGCGGGTCGCCCGAGGGCAGCAGCACGTCCGCGCCCTCCACCAGGACCGGCGGCGCCCAGGGCAGGCCGATGGCGAGCGGGTGCTGCGCCTGCAGGCGGGTGGCGAGCACCGCTCCCGGGGTGTCGATCCGGCGCTCGCCCAGCGCCTTGTCCTGGCTCCCCTCGCTCTCGGCGTCGGCCTCCGGCGCCTTCCACGGCTTGAACGAGATCAGGTCGTGGTCATGCAGCCAGCGCGCGGTGTCGCCGCCCACGGCGACGAGCTCGCCGCCGGCCTTGATCCAGGCGTCGAGGGCGGTGCGCGTCCGCTCGTTCAGCTGATCGTCGTAGGCGCCGGCGGGCAGGATCAGCACGTCGAGCTGCGACAGGGTCGCGGGCCGCAGGCGGCCGATCTCCAGGCGGTCGTACGGCAGCTCCACCTGGCGGTCCAGCAGGTGCCAAAGGAACCCGAACGAGGTCGCGTCCACGCCCTCGCCGGCGACCAGGCCGACGCGCAGCGGGCGCACCGGCGGCATGCTGTTGGACCCCAGCGACAGGCCGCCCACCTCGTAGGAGGAGCTGACGGCGCGGGCGGCGAGCCCGGCGCCGTGCAGCATCGCGTTCAGCTCCTCGGCGAGCTGAACGGAATTGCCGTGCCGCGGGATGAACAGCGTGCCCGCGGGATAGGTGACGCCGCCGAGCGACAGGGCGCCGAGCGCCACCCGGTGGTGGATCTGGCGGCGGCGCAGCTCGGCGGCGAGACGGTACGAGGCGATGCCGCGCGGCGGCACGAGGTAGCCGAGATCGCCGCCTCCCGGACCGCCCTCGTGCGCGCCGCGGCTGTCCTTCCCGTCCTTCCCCTCCAGGGCCTCCTGGCTTTCCTGGCTCCCGACAATGCCGGACGGAGGCTCCGCCACCGGCCGCGTGGCGAGGCTCTCCCCGATGGCCGTCCAGACGTGCAGGTTGTAGGCGAGCGGCAGCGACCAGGCGGTGATGTCGTAGAACTCGCCCTCGCGGTTCTGCTCGAAGCGCTGGCGCTGGCGCTCCAGGAAGGCGGCGGACATCGGCGCCTCGCGGTCGAGCAGCGCCTCCACCAGGTTGCCCAGCGGCTGGGCGGTGGAGGTCACGTAGGTGCCGGCGGGAAAGCGGTGCGCGCCCTCCTCCCTGCCGCCGGTGAGCGGCTGGGCCTCGACCTCGGACGCCCTCTCGAGCTGCTGCACGCGCACGCCGTGAAGCTGGAGCAGGTCGGCCAGGGTGACGGCCTCCGGCTGGTCGGCGGGCCACAGGAAGAGGCGCGGGGACTCACCCGCGGCGTGCAGGCGGGTGGCGACGAAGTCCTGCAGCAGGCGCCGCGCGTTGTGTCCGGCGGTCCACACGGTGGCGATCGCGGTCGTCAGATGGCGCCCGATGCGGTCGGCGAGCGTCAGCTCGGTGCCGTCCGGCCGGGTCACGGCGAGCCCTCCCCGGCCCCCGCCGGCCATCTCGTAGGTCATGCCGATCGCGCCGTGCAGGCTCGGGTAGGAATCGCCGTAGCCGGGATAGAAGAGGTCGTAGTTCTCCGCCTTGTAGTAGACCCACCCCTGACGGTCGAAGGCCTGGGCGTTGGCGCGCCCGAAGACGTCGAGCCACGACAGCACGCGGCGGTCGATGTGCTGGTGCACCGGCTCGGCGGGCGGCGGGAAGAAGTAGCTCGAGTCCGTGCCCATCTCGTGGTAATCGACGTAGACCTGCGGCTCCCAGGCGCGGTAGGCGGCGATGCGGGCGCGGCTCTCCTGCTGCGTGGCCCAGGCCCAGTCGCGGTTGAGATCGATCAGATAATGGTTCTGCCGGCCGCCCGGCCAGGGCTGGTCGTGCTCGGCGGCGTCGCGGTGACGGTTGGGCGCCTCGCCCATGCGCTGCTCGTAACCGCTCACGTAGCGCTCGCGGCCGTCCGGATTGCACAGCGGATCGATCAGCACGATCATGCCGTCGAGCAGCTCCGCCGTCTCGCCCTGCGCCGCGGCCAGGGCGTAGGCCGTCGCCATTGCCGCCTCGGACGACGAGGCCTCGTCGCCGTGCACCCCGTAGGCCAGCCACACGACCACCGGCAGGCGCCTGAGGAGGCGCTCGCGCTCGCCGGCCGGGAGCGCCTCGGGGTCGGCGAGGCGCAGCCGCTGCGCCCGGATCTCGTCGAGATGCGCCAGGTTCTCCGGGCTGGTGATGGCGGCCAGCTTGAGCGGCCGGCCTTCATAGGTGCGCCCGTACTCCCACACCTTGACGCGCGGCGAGGCGGCGGCCAGGGCGTCGAGATAGCCGGCGATGCGGTCCCCATGGGTGAAGCGGCTGCCCAGCGCATAGCCGAGCACGGCGTCGGGGCGCGGCACGCGCTCGTCGAGCGGCGGCAGCTCGATGGTCTCGCCGTCGGACAGCGGCG
>JASLEW010000540.1 GCA_030150965.1 Thermoanaerobaculia bacterium
GCGCCGCGGCGGCCAGCCGCCGCGCGGGCCGGCCGGTCGGCCGGCAGCTCGACCACCGGCGGCGCTCCCGCGAGCTGCCCGCGCCAGTAGGCGAGCTGCGGCGCGAGCAGCGCCTCCCGGCGCTCCTGGCGCTGCCAGGCGGCGAAGTCCGCGTACTGGAGCGGCAGCTCCGGCAGCGGGCTGGGCAGGCCCCGGCGGCCGGCCGCGTAGAGGGCCCCCAGCTCGCGGGTCAGCAAGCCCATCGACCAGCCGTCGCCGGCGATGTGATGGAGCGTCACCAGCGCCACGTGCTCCGCGCGCCCGAGCGCCACGAGGGCGACCCGCAGCAGCGGATCCGCCGCGAGGTCGAAGGGGCGCCGCGCCTCCTCGGCCGCCAGCCGCTCCGCCTCGCGCCGCCGATCCGGAGCCGGCAGCGCCGCGAGGTCGGCGACCGGCAGGGGGGCCGGGCGCCACGCCATGGCCACCTGCACCGGCTCCCCCGCCGCGGCGCGGAAGACGGTGCGCAGCACCTCGTGGCGGCGCACGATCTCGCCGACCGCCGCGGCCAGCGCGGCGCGGTCCAGCTCCCCGGACAGCCGCAGCGCCGCCGGCATGTTGTAGGCCGCGCTGCCCGGCTCCAGCTGATCGAAGAACCACATCCGCCGCTGGGCGAAGGAGAGCGGAAAGGAGACCGGAGGCCCGCCGCCCTCGGCACCTCCCGCACGCGCCGCCGGCAGGATCGGCGCCGCCTCTGCCGCTGCCGCCATCGTCGCCATTGGCGCCACCGCCGCCGCCCCGGGCGCCACGGACGCCCCTGGCGCCGACGCCGCGCCCCCGCCGGCCACCAGGCGCTGGTGCTCGATCCGCTCCGCCAGCGCCGCCACGGTCGGCGCCTCGAAGAGCGTGCGGATCGGCAGCTCCACGCCGAGCGCCCCGCGGGCGCGCGAGGCCACCTGCGCCGCCAGCAGCGAATGGCCGCCGAGGGCGAAGAAATCCGCCCCGCGGCCCACCCGGGCCAGCCCCAGCACCTCGCCGAAGATCCCCGCCACCAGCTCCTCGACGGGGGTGCGCGGCGCCGCCTCGGCCGCCGCCTCTCCGTCCTCCGCCCGATCGACCGGCAGGGCGGCCAGGGCCCGCCGGTCCAGCTTGCCGTTGACCGTCAGCGGCATCGCCGCGACGAACACGAAGGCGGCCGGCACCATGTACTCGGGCAGCCGGCCGGCCAGGAACTCGCGCAGCTCCTTCACCGGAACGGGCTCGCGCGGCTTCCCTCCCGAGACGCTTCCCTGCACGCCCGCCACGCCTGCACTGGCCGCAACGCCTGCCACTCCTGCACTGGCCCCAACGCCGGCACTGCCCGCTGAGCCTGCACGGCTCGCAACGCCCGCACTGCCTGCCACGCCTGCACCGTCCACAACGCCCACGCTGCCCGCGGCGGTCTCGCCGGCCGCACCCGCCTCACCGGTCCCGGCCATCTCGACATAGGCCACCAGCACCGTCGAGCCGCCTCCCGGCGCCGCCGCTCCGCCGGGCTCGGCGGCCTGCCGCTCGCCCGCGCCGGGGTCCTGCCGCGGCAGCACCGCCGCCGCGCGCACCGCGGGGTGAGCCAGAAGGGCCGCCTCCACCTCTCCGGGCTCGATGCGGAACCCTCGCACCTTGACCTGGTGGTCGCGCCGGCCCAGGTAATCGAGCTGCCCATCGGGGCGGTGCCGCGCGAGGTCGCCGGAGCGGTACAGCCGTGCCCCCGCCTCACCCCGCTCGCCGCAGAACGGGTCCGGCACGAAGCGCTCGGCGGTCAGCTCCGGGCTGCCCAGATAGCCGCGTGCGACCCCCGGTCCGCCGACGCAGATCTCGCCCGGCACTCCGATCGGCGCCATTTCCAGCCCTGGCCCGAGGAGGTAAAGGCCGAGGTCGGGGATGGCGCGGCCGATCGGGCTGCGGCGGTGATCGCCGGCGCCGCTCCCGGCGCTCGCATCGGCCTGACCCAGGGCGCGGAAGGTGACGTGGACCGTGGTCTCGGTGATGCCATACATGTTGACCAGACGCGGCGCGTCCGGCGGGTGCCTCTGGTACCAGGGCACCAGGCTCGCGGCATCGAGGGCCTCACCGCCGAAGATCACCCAGCGCAGCGCGAGAGGCTCCCGCGCCGGCGTCGCCGCCGGTGCCGCCCCGGCCTCCATCTCGGCCTGCACCAGCTGCCGGAAGGCGGAGGGGGTCTGGTTGAGGACCGTCACCCCCTCCTCGACCAGCAGCTGCCGGAAGGCCTGGGGCGACCGGCTGACCCAGTAGGGCACCACCACCAGCCGGCCGCCGTGGGCCAGGGCCCCCCACATCTCCCAGACCGAGAAGTCGAAGGCGTGCGAGTGGAAGAGGGTCCACACCTCGCCGGGTCCGAAGGCGAACCACCGCCCGGTCGCCGAGAGCAGGCGCGCGACGCTGCCGTGGCGCACCTGGACCCCCTTCGGCCGGCCCGTCGAGCCCGAGGTGTAGATCACGTAGCAGAGGTGGTCGGAGCCGACGAGCGGCAGCGGCGCGCCCGCGGCATCCCCGGTGGGCGGCAGACCCCCCGGGCCGCCGTCCGGCCCGGCCGCCGCCGGCTCGTGCTCCACCGCCGCCGGACCGGCTGCCGCCAGCCGCACCACGGTCTCCACCTCCGGCGCCTCCCGCCGCCCGTCGGTGATCAGCACGCGGATGCCGGAGTCGGCCGCGAGCAGCGCCAGGCGCTCCGCCGGCGCCGCCGGGTCGAGCGGCACGTAGGCGCCGCCGGCCTTCAGGATCCCGAGGAGCGCCGCCACCAGCCCGGCCGACCGCTCCAGCAGCACCCCCACCCCCACCTCCGGCCCCACGCCGAGCCGGCGCAGCCGCCGCGCGAGGAGGCCGGCCCACCGGTCGAGGCCGCCGTAGCTCCAGGTCTCGGCGCCGAAGCTCACCGCCGCCGCGTCGGGCGCGCCGCCTACCCGCGCCTCCCAGAGGGCCACCAGCGTGCCCTCGCCGCACGGCGCCGGCGACCCCTCGGGCGCCCCCCAATCGAGCAGCTGCCGGCGCTCGGCCTCGGGGAGGAGCGGCAGGGCGGAGAGCGGCCGGTCCGCGCACCGTGGGACCGCCGCGAGCAGCGTCACCCAGCGCGCCAGGAGCCGCGCCGCCGTCGTGCGGTCGAAGAGGTCGGCGTTGTACTGCAGCGCGAGGCTCAGCCCCTCTTTTCTCTCGGCGCAGTGCAGCAACAGATCGAACGGCGCCGGCGCGCCGGCGAGCGACAGCGAGGCGAGCCGGAGGTGCCCCAGGTCCACCTCCACCCCCTCCTCGCCGAGGGCGAAGGCGGTGAGCCCCTGGGCTCCGCGCGTCTCCTTCTGCAGCGTGAAGGAGACCTGGAAGAACGGCGTGCGGCTGGCGTCGCGCAGCGGCTGGAGGCGCTCGGCGAGGAGCGGCAGCGGGTAGTCGCCGTGCTCGAAGGCGGCGAGCACCGCCGCCCTGGTGCGCGCGGTGAGCGTGGCGAGATCGGGGTCGCCCGCGAGATCGCCGCGCAGCACCACCGGGTTGACGAAGTAGCCCACCGTGCCGGCGAACCGCGATTGCGACCGGCCGGCGGTGGGCGAGCCGACCGCCAGATCGTCCTGCCCGGTGTGGCGGCCGAGCAGCGCCTGGAACGCCGCGACCAGGGTGACGAAGAGGGTGGCGTGCTGCGCCCGGCTGCACGCCTTGAGCGCCGCGGCGAGCTCCGCCGGCAGCCGCGCCAGGCAGCGCTCCCCGCGGTAGGTCTGGGCGGCGGGGCGCGGCCGGTCGGCCGCCAGGTCGAGCGGCCGCAGCCCGCGGAGCCGCTCCCGCCAGTAGGCCAGCAGGGCCTCTCCCCGCCCACCCTCCAGCGCCTCCCGCTCCTGCCGCACGTGCTCGGCGTAGGCGGCGCCGGGAGCGGCGAGCCGGGCCGGCCCGGCGCCGGCCGCCGCGGCCGCGAGCTGCGACAGCTCGCGCGACACGATGGCGAGCGACCAGAAGTCGGCCACGATGTGATGGATCACCAGCAGCAGCACCGGCCCGAGGGGACCGCCGGTGAACAGCGTCAGGCGCAGGAGCGGCCCGCTTTCGAGATCGAACGGGCGCCACGCCTCCTCGGCCAGGCGGGCCCGCAGGCCCTCCTCGCTCAGCCCCGCGGCGTCCTCCTCGACCAGGCGGAAGGCGAGGCTGCCCGCGTCCGCGACCCGCTGCCATGGCTCGCCGCCGGCCGCCGGGAAGCTGGTGCGCAGGGCCGGATGGCGGTCCACCAGCGCCTGCGCCGCGCGTCCCAGGGCGGCCGCATCGGCCGGTCCGGCGATGCGCGCCGCGGCCGCGATGTTGTAGGCGCCGCCCAGGGGCGCCAGGTGGTGCAGGAACCAGAGCGACCGCTGGCCGAAGGAGAGCGGCTCGCGCCCGGCGCCGCCGGGCTGCGGCGCGGCGGGTCCGGCCGCCGTCC
>JASLEW010000139.1 GCA_030150965.1 Thermoanaerobaculia bacterium
GGCGGCGGCGCCGCCCGGGGCGCCGCCGCCCAGGCGCCGCCGCCGGAGAGCGCCGACCAGCCGACGACGCGCAAGACCGGCCCGGCCGGCAGCGCCGGCGCGGTCGAGACGACCGGCGGCAGCACGCGGGGCGCCAAGGCCAGGGAGGCCAGGGGCAAGGAGGGCAAGGGTAAGGAGGCCAAGGAGGAGAAGAAGGACCCGCTGTCGGCGCCCACCTTCGCCGGCCTCAAGCTGCGCGGCATCGGCCCGGCCTTCATCTCGGGGCGCGTGGCCGACCTCGCCGTCGATCCCCGCCATACCTCCACCTACTACGTGGCGTCGGCGTCGGGCGGCGTGTGGAAGACCGTCAACTCCGGCACCAGCTTCACGCCGGTCTTCGACAGCCAGAGCTCGTACTCGATCGGCTGCGTCACCGTCGATCCCAGCGATTCGCTGATCGTCTGGGTGGGCACCGGCGAGAACAACAGCCAGCGCAGCGTCTCCTACGGCGACGGCGCCTACAAGTCGGTGGACGGCGGCCAGCACTGGGAGAACATGGGCCTCAAGTCGTCCGAGCACATCGCCCGGGTGATCGTCGATCCGCGCAGCTCGGACACCGTCTACGTGGCGGCGCAGGGGCCGCTGTGGTCGGCCGGCGGCGACCGCGGCCTGTACAAGACGACCGACGGCGGCAAGACCTGGAAGAAGGTGCTGTCGATCAGCGACAACACCGGCGTCACCGACCTGGTGCTCGATCCGCGCAATCCCGACGTGCTCTATGCCGCGTCCTACCAGCGCCGCCGCCACGTCTGGACGCTGATCGACGGCGGCCCGGAGTCGGCGATCTACAAGTCGCGCGATGCCGGCGCCACCTGGCACAAGCTGACCAACGGCCTGCCCAAGGACGACATGGGACGCATCGGCCTGGCGGTCTCGCCGGCCGATCCGGACGTGGTCTATGCCACCATCGAGGCGGCGCACGAGGGGTCGGGGTTCTACCGCTCGCGCGACGCCGGCGCCACCTGGGAGAAGCGCAGCCCGGCGATCGCCACCAGCCCGCAGTACTACCAGCACATCATCGCCGATCCGCGGGCGGTGGACCGCGTCTACTCGATGGACACCTTCATGAAGGTGACCGAGGACGGCGGCAAGACCTTCCACAACGTCGGCGAGGCGTCGAAGCACGTCGACAATCACGTGCTGTGGATCGACCCCGCGAACACCGATCATCTGCGCGCGGGGTGCGACGGCGGCGTCTACGAGAGCTGGGAGCGCGGCGCGAGCTGGCAGTGGCGCGACAACCTGCCGCTGGCGCAGCTCTACCGCGGCGACGTCGACAACGCGCTGCCCTTCTACAACGTCTACGGCGGCGCGCAGGACAACGGCAGCGTGGTGGGGCCGAGCCGCACCTTCTCCACCAACGGCATCAACAACCGCGACTGGGTGGCGACCAACGGCGGCGACGGCTTCGTCACCAAGGCCGACCCCGAGGACCCGAACATCGCCTACGTGCAGTCGCAGTACGGCGCGGTGGTGCGCTTCGACCGCCGCACGCTGGTGACCCTCGACATCCAGCCGCAGAGCGGCCCCGGCGAGCCGGCGCTGCGCTTCAACTGGGACTCGCCGCTGATCATCAGCCCGTTCTCGCACACCCGGCTCTACATGGGGGCCAACCGGCTGTTCCGCAGCGACGACCGCGGCGACTCGTGGCGGCCGATCAGCCCCGACCTGACGCGGCAGGTGGACCGCAACAAGCTCAAGGTGATGGGACGGGTGTGGGGCGTCGATTCGGTGGCCAAGAACGCCTCGACCTCGTTCTACGGCAACATCGTGTCGCTCGCCGAGTCGCCGAAGCGCGAGGGGCTGCTCTACATCGGCACCGACGACGGGCTCATCCAGGTGACCGACGACGACGGCGCCCACTGGCGCAAGCTCGACCGCTTCCCGGGGGTTCCCGAGGACAGCTACGTGTCGCACATCGAGCCGTCGCGCCACGATGCGAACACCGTCTACGCCGCCTGGGACAATCACAAGATGGGCGACTTCAAGCCCTACCTGGCGAAGAGCGCCGACCGCGGCGCCACCTGGACGTCGATCGCCGGCAACCTGCCGGCGCGCGGCACGGTGTACGCGCTGGCCGAGGACCACGTCAACCCGAACCTGCTCTTCGCCGGCACCGAGTTCGGCGCCTTCTTCACCGTCGACGGCGGCAGGAAGTGGATCCAGCTGACCGGCGACGTCCCCACCATCGCGGTGCGCGACATCGTCGTCCAGCGGCGCGAGAACGACCTGGTGCTGGCGACCTTCGGGCGCGGCTTCTACATCCTCGACGACTACTCGCCGCTGCGCTCGGTCGATCCCAAGCTCCTCGACCAGCCGGCGGCGGTGTTCCCGGTCAAGAAAGCGGCGATGTACGTCGAGACCGCGCCGCTCGGCGGCTATCGAAAGGGTTTCTGGGGCGACTCGTTCTACGAGGCCCCCAACCCGCCGTTCGGCGCCGTCTTCACCTACTACCTCAAGGACGACATCAAGAGCCGCAAGGACCGGCGCGAGGAGGCCGAGGCGAAGGCGGAGAAGGCCGGCGAGGACGTCTACTATCCGAGCTGGGACGAGCTGCGCGCCGAGGAGCGCGAGCCGGCGCCGGCGGTCGAATGGACGGTGACCGACGAGGAGGGGCACGTCATCCGCCACGGCACCGGCCCGGTCGGCGCCGGCTTCCACCGCGTCGCCTGGGACCTGCGCTTCCCGGCGCCGGTGCCGGTGGGCGGGGCGCCCACCGGGTTCGAGGACTTCGGCGGGCCGCCGACCGGCCCGATGGTGGCTCCCGGCACCTACCGGGTGTCGTTCGCGCGGCGGGTGGACGGGGTCGAGACGCCGTTCGGCCAGCCGCAGACGTTCTCCGTCGAGCCGGTCACCAATCCGTCGATCCCGGAGAAGGACCCGGCGGCGGCGCTGGCGTTCGAGGAGAAGGCGGCGCGGCTGCAGCGCGCGGTGCTGGGCGCCGTGGAAGTGCTGCGCGACACCCGGCACCGGCTCGACCTGATCGACAAGGCGCTGGCCGATACGCCGGCGCCGAACGCCGAGCTCATCGCCCTTGCGCAGAAGCTGCGCGACCGGCTGCGCGACCTGTCGGAGAAGATGAGCGGCGACCGGGTGGTCGCCGAGCACAACGAGCCGGTGGCGCCGGCCATCCTGCAGCGGATGGGCACCAGCGTCTCCTGGGGCATCATGACGGCGCCCACCAGGACCCAGGAGGAGGCCTACCGCATCGCCGCGC
Source organism: Thermoanaerobaculia bacterium (assembly GCA_030150965.1). GTDB lineage: Bacteria > Acidobacteriota > Thermoanaerobaculia > Multivoradales > UBA5704 > JASLEW01. The sequence continues at coordinate 3,257 of JASLEW010000139.1, forward strand.
AGGAGTTCGCGCCGATGCTGGAGGCGCTGCGGCAGCTGGTGGACGTCGACCTCAGGCGCCTGGAGGACCAGATGGAGTCGGCCGGCTCGCCGTGGAGCACCGGCCGGGTGCCGCGCTGGCGGCCGGAGTAGCGCACCCCTGATCCCTGGCGGCGGCCCGGCGGCTCAGGCAGCCGGCGGGCCGCCGGCCTCAGTCCTCCGCCCACTTGGCGACGGTGTAGCGTTGCAGCCGGATGCCCGGCGACCAGAAGCCCGGCGGCAGGCCCGCCTTGTCCTTGAGGTGGGCGAGGAAGTCGCGCGCCGCCGGCAGGGTCTCCCAGACCTGCGGCAGGAAGGTGGCGTGGGCGTCGCCGCCGTACTCGAGGATCAGGCCGTCGATGCCCGGACGCAGTGCGGCGAGCGCCTCGTCCTCGGTGGCGACGGCGGGCAGCGGCGTGGCCGGCGAGAGCAGCGACACCTCGACGCGCAGGGCCGGCAGCTCGCGCGCGGTGACCGGCGCGAAGCGCGGGTCGCCAAACGCCGCGGCGCGGGCGTTGGCGCGCACGTCGTCGGCCAGCGGCCGGCGCGCCCGCACCGAGCCGATACAGCCGCGCAGGCGGCCGTCGCGGGTGAGGGTGACGAAGGTGGCGCCGGGCGCGCGCAGCCAGGGCTCGTCCAGGGCGGACGGCGCCGGCGGCGCCGCGGAGGCAGGAGCGAAGCCAGGGGCCGAAGCGCCGGCCAGCGCCTCCGCGATCGCCTGGCGGGCGAGCCCGAGGAGCACCCTGCCGGCGCCGGCCGGCAGCGCGGCCCCCGCGTCCTCCCTGGCGCCGGCCTGGCGACGGTCAGGGTCCCGGTCGGTCGGCATGACGGGGTCACGCCGCACGGTGGTCGAAGGCCCAGGCGCCGTAGCCCACCACCCGGCCGCGGTCGCCCGCGGTGTCGCCGGAGTGGCGGAGATCGAGCAGGCGCGGCGCCAGGCCGCGGCGGCGCGCGGCGACCAGCAGGCCGTTGATCGGCATCGCGCCGCACGCCTCGCGCGGGTC
>JASLEW010000605.1 GCA_030150965.1 Thermoanaerobaculia bacterium
GGCTTCTTCGTCAACACCCTGGTGCTGCGCCTCGACCTCGGCGGCAACCCGGCGTTCGCGGCGCTGCTCGCCCGGGTGCGGGAGGCCGCGCTCGGCGCCTACGCCAACCAGGACCTGCCGTTCGAGCACCTGGTGGCCGCCCTGCAGCCGCGGCGCGACCTCGCCCGCACGCCGCTGTTCCAGGTGTTCTTCAACCATCTCAACTTCGCCCGCGAGCCCGTGGAGCTTCCCGGCCTGACGCTCGCGCCGCTCCCGCAGACCGCCGCGCCGCCGCCGGAGTCCAAGTTCGAGCTCACGATCTATTGCGCCGACGTGCCCGGCAGCGTCCGCTTCGACGTGCTCTACGACGCCGGCCGCTTCGACGCCGGCCGCATCGAGGAGCTGCTGCGCCAGGCCGGGCAGCTCCTCGCCGGCGTGCTCGCGGTGCCGGACCTCGGAGCCGGCATCGACGACGTGTCGCTCATCACGCCGCAGGCCGCGGCGGTGCTGCCCGACCCGCGGCAGGCGCTCGCCGGCGGCTGGCTCGGCGGGCTCGTCGGAGAAGCCGGAGGGACCGCAGGGGCCGGAGAGCCTGGAGGGGCTGGAAGAGGCGCGCCGCTCCACGAGCTGTTCGCACGGCGGGCGCGGAGCGCCCCTGCCGCCGCGGCGGCGGTGGACGAGGGCGGTGTGCTGACCTACGGCGCTCTGGAGGCGGCGGCCAACCGCCTGGCCCGCCGCCTCGCCGCCGCCGGCCTCGCTCCGGGCGACGTCGTCGCCATCGCCGCCGAGCGCCGCGCCGCCCTCGCCTGGGCGGTGCTCGGCACGCTCAAGGCGGGCTGCGCCTTCCTGCTCCTCGATCCCGACCATCCGGCGGCCCGCCGCGTGGCGATGCTGCGGCTCGCCGGCGCCCGCGCCCTGGTGCGGCTGCCCGGTGCCACGCCGCCCGAAGGGATCGACGAGACCGACACGACCGACGAGACCGAGAAGACCGATGAGATCGCCGCGCTGCCGCCGGCGCTCGTGGTGGACGGGGCGGATGCGGCGCGGCTGACCGCGACAGCGCCGATCGACCATAGCGACGAGAGCCACGAGACCGGCGAGATCGCCGCAATGCAGCCGGCGCTCGTGGTGGACGGGGCGGAGGCGGCGCGGCTGACCGCCGCCGGGGCCGACGACCCCGGCGCGCCCGAGGTCTCCCTCGGCCCGGACGCTCCGGCCTATGTCGCGTTCACCTCCGGCTCGACCGGCGGACCCAAGGCGATCCTCGGCACGCACGCGCCGCTCACCCACTTCGCCGCCTGGCACGCCGCCACCTTTCGGCTCACCGCCGCCGACCGCTTCAGCCTGCTCTCCGGCCTCGGCCACGACCCGCTGCTGCGCGACCTCCTGGTGCCGCTCGCCCTGGGCGCCACCGTCTGCGCGCCGCCCGCCGCGAGCCGCGGCCTGCCGCGGCAGCTCGCCGCCTGGCTCGCGGAGCAGCAGGTCACCGTGGCGCACCTGACGCCGGCCTTCGCCCAGCTCCTCGCGCCCGCGGCGGAGGAGGAGGGCGGAGAGGAGGGAGCGGCCGAGCACGGGGGCGGCCGCTGCACGGCCCTTCGCTTCGCCTTCTGCGGCGGCGACCGGCTCACCGCGGCGGAGGTGGCGGGCCTGCGCCGCCTGGCCCCCGCGGCGCGGGTGGTGAGCTTCTACGGCGCCACCGAGACGCCGCAGGCGGTGGGCTGGTTCGAGGTGCCCGCCAACGCGCCGGCGGTGGCGCCGCTCGGCCGCGGGATCGACGCCGTGCAGCTTCTCGTGCGCAACCCGCGGGGCGCCTGGGCCGGCGTCGGCGAGCTGGGAGAGATCGCCGTGCGCACGCCCTTCCTGGCGCGCGGCTACCTGGGCGACGGCGAGCTGACCCGCGAGCGCTTCCTGCCCGGCCCGCCGGCCGGCAGCCGGATCTATCGGACCGGCGACCTCGGGCGCCACCGGCCGGACGGCGGGGTGGAGCTGGCCGGCCGCGCCGACCGCCAGATCAAGCTCCGCGGCCTGCGCATCGAGCCGGCGGAGATCGAGGCCGCGCTGGCGGCGGAGCCCGCCATCGCCGCGGCGGCGGTGATCTGCGCCGGCAGCCCCGGCGGCCCGGGCGGCCCCGGCGATCGTCTGATCGCCTTCGTGGTGCCGCGCGGACCGCTGCCGGCGGACCTGCGCCGGCGCCTTGCCCGGAGCCTGCCCGCCGCCATGGTGCCGGCCGCGATCGTCGCGGTGGACGCGATACCGCTCACCCCCAACCACAAGATCGACCGGCAGGCGCTGCTGCGCCGGGTGCCCGAGGCGGCGCCGCGGGAGGCGGCCGGCGCCGCGCCGCGCGATCCGCTCGAGGAGATGATCGCCGGCATCTGGGTGGAGGTGCTGGGTCCCCGCCGCACCGGCGGCCGGGTGGGTGTGCACGACAGCTTCTTCGCCCTCGGTGGCCACTCGCTGCTGGCGACGCAGGTGCTCTCGCGGCTGCGCCAGGCGTTCGCCGTCGAGCTGCCGCTGCGCCGCCTGTTCGAGACCCCGACCGTGGCCGGGCTGGCCGCCGCGGTGCGCACCCTGCGCGCCGCCGCGGCCGGCGGCACGGCGACCGAGCCGCCACCCCTTCTTGCGGGCATCGCGAGAGCCGCGGCCGGCGGCACGGCGACCGAGCTGCCGCCCCGGCTTTCGGGCAACGGGGGCAG
>JASLEW010000623.1 GCA_030150965.1 Thermoanaerobaculia bacterium
ACATCGGCCCGCGCCGCCGCCGCCGGCACCAAGGCCGACTCCTTCTCGTTGCCACTTGCTTCGCTCATCCCTTCCTCTCCTTCCGGAGGGGGGGAATTTTAGCGTCCGGCATGGGGGGAATTTAGGCGTCTCGCTGACACCCGGGCCGGCGCCAAGCCACGGGTGACCGCCGAGGCGCCCGAGCCGAGCCAGCCCTGGAGACCGGGGCGCTGAGTCCCATAGAATGGTGGCTGAAAGCGAGGGCATCGTGGCTCGGCACATCCCCATCCCGCCTCCCGGCTTCGACGACCTCACCGTCGACGAGCAGCTCGATTACGTGCAGACTCTCTGGCAGCGGATCGCCACCCAACCCGAGCAGGTCGCCGTCCCAAATTGGCATCAGCGCCTGATCGAGTCCCGGCTGGAGGCCCACCGCGTCCGCGCCGAAGCCGCGGTGCCCTGGGAGCAGGCGCATGCCGCCATCGCGGAGAAAGTGCGGGATTTCCGCTCGCGGCGGGAATGATCCCGCGCCTGCTCATTCGGCCGGAGGCGCAGGCCGATGTCGAGGAAGCCGCCTCTGGTACCAACTCGCAGCAGGGGGGCTGGCGATCTGCTCTTGCGGTACGCACCATCTCGATCCTGGGAATTGGCGGAGGCTCCGGCTCCGCACGATCTCCAGAAAGGAGTGCTCCAATCGCGATACGCATCGCAAACCATCTTCTAACCGAGGGAGTGCGGTGATGGCCCAAGGATCCGAGATCGAGTGGACCGACTCAACTTGGAATCCAGTGACGGGTTGCACGAAGATCAGCCCCGGCTGTAAGTACTGCTACGCTGACCGTATGGCAAAGCGGCTCCAGCTCATGGGGCAGCCAAACTATCGGAACGGCTTCCAGCTGACGGTTCAGCCGCAAATGCTTGAGCTTCCACTCCGCTGGCGGAAGCCGCAAACGATCTTTGTCAACTCCATGAGCGATCTGTTCCACGAGGACGTGCCCATCGAATACATCCAGCTGGTATTCGACGTCATGCGGCGTGCCCACTGGCATCGCTTCCAGGTGCTCACGAAGCGCTCCAAGCGCCTCGCTGAGCTGGACTCAATGCTCGAATGGACGCCGAACATCTGGATGGGAGTGAGTGTCGAGAACGATCAATATCGCATGCGCATCGACGACCTTCGCGCCACTCGCGCCTTGCTGAAGTTTCTATCGATTGAACCTCTCCTCGGCGCACTCACCTCCCTCGACCTGCATGACATCGACTGGGTCATTGTCGGCGGCGAATCAGGTCCGAAGGCGCGCCCGCTGGATCCTGCGTGGATTATCGACTTGCGTGACCAATGTAGCCAGGCAGGCGTGCCATTCTTCTTCAAGCAGTGGGGTGGAAGAAACAAAAAGCAGGCCGGGCGTAAGCTGGAGGGTCGCACATGGGAAGAAATGCCTCGCAAGCCCTTTAAGAGCTCGTCGGAAACTCACCTCCTCCCTGAATAGTGATTCCTTGGTGACGCGCCCTGCGGCCGGTCACGCCGGAGTGGTGCACCTCTCCGGTCCCGCCGTGCCGCCGGCGGCGCGGGCCGCCGCCCCTCCGGCGCTGCCGGCCCTCGCCGCCGCCGCGCGCCCCGCCCCCCGGCATCCTCGCCGCCTCCACCGCCGGGAGGTGGTCCTCTCGTCCTGGTTGAGGCGCACCGTGCTTACTGTCGGCCACCTGCCGGTAGAGCCCGCGCGTATCGTCGAGCAGGCCAGCGCCGGCCAGCCCATCCCTCCGTCGTTGAGGAACCAGATCAGCGCATGCCGCGTCGCGAGGTCGAGATGCACGTCGCGCCCGGGCTCGGTCAGCGCCAGCGCCCGCTGCGCGCTGGCGGCACCGGCAGACGGCCGCTCGTGGCCGATCGCCAGGGCGAGCCGCGACAGCGGTCGCTCGGCGGCCGCTGGGGGCTTGCTTTCGCCATTGTTCCCGTCTCGGAGCGTTTGCAAGAAGCGTATCACGGAGCTGCCGCAGGGGAGCCGCCGCAGGGCTTCAAGATCCTGCCCTCGGCTGAGGCAACTGCCGAGCGAGCCGCGGCAGCGGACTGCTATGACGTCCCCCTCCCGGCCCGTGTGAGCGCCGCCCCGCATGGACGACCTCATTGCCCTGCCGCTGGAGCGAGAGCTGATCCGGTCGTTCCTCGAATCCGAGCCCGGCCCAGGTGATGCGATCGAGATCCGTTACCTCGACCAGTCGCGGCCCGGACAGGGTCACGCGAACCGCGGCGGGATCGGCGCCGCCGGTCCCGTCCAGGCTCAAGCGGCGAAATGGAAGACCGGGGTCTCGAGGACTCGCACCGGTGCGCTCTGACCCTGCACGATCGCCTGGATCCGCTCCACGGTGGCGGGAGAGAAGAGGCGCTCTCCCGTGCGCTGCGACACGCGGGCGGGGACGTCCTCGATGACGACGAAGCGGTCACCGAGTTGCAGAGTGTAGGTGACGCGCTCGTCGCGGAACTGTTCCTCGGAGTCAGGGAGAGTCATCGCAAGGGTCTCCGGTGGCGATCATCGAGCCACCGCTGTGGGTCGGGTTGATAGACGGTGACCACCTTGATGAGCGGGCGCGAAGGGTGGCTGACCTGGGCGTGAAGGGGACGGCCCGCTCTCGTCCAGCCAAGGAGAAGGCAAGAAGGGCCATATTTGTCGTCAGGGTAGTCCTCGATGATCTCCGCTCCCGCGACAGCTTCGCGTAGCTCGTGCACCGTGATACCGCGAAGCAACGTCTGGTCGACGGCGTGCTGGGTGAGCTCGAACTCGTCACGCACGAAGCGGGCTTTGATGGCATCGAGATCGACCACCGGCAGATGATTCTCGGAGCCGGCCACGCCAGCGCCGGACGGTGAGAGTATACCTGCACATCCGGCGCCCATGCCGGGGCCCCGGCGTCTCTGCGCCAGGGTGGGTGCGCGCCGCTGTCCGCCAGCGGCCGCCGCCTTCAGCCCTCCCGCACTCTCTCCTCCATCGCGGGCCGCGCCACGTGGGGCCATCCCAACCCGCCGGCCGCTCGTCCTGTGGCCCAGCCTGCTCGGCCGCTCAGCTGCCCACCGGCGCCGAGGAGGGCGGAGCATCCTGATCGATCGCAGGGTGGTCTACACCGCCGCCTCCTCCGCCAGCCGCTCCGGGCTCCAGATCTGCTCGGCGATCGCCAGGTACAGCCCCTGGCGCGCGTCGAGATCGGTCTTCCTGAACTCCGGGTGGGGACGAAACGGCAGGCCGCTCGCCGCGATGAAACGGAGAAAGCCCGGGTTGCGCTCGTAGGTCTGCGGGTGAAGGCTCCGCGCCAGGAGGTTCTGCGACAGGTAATGGTCGCGCTTGGCGGCATAGGGCAGGTCGCCGTAGCTGGCGTTGAAGCTCTTGGGCAGGAGCAGCAGGCCGCCGATGCGGTTCCGGTACTCCTCGAACTCGCTCGGCTGCGGGAACTCGTCGGCGTGGCGCTCGGGATGGTCGGCCCAGATGTGCTCGATCTCGAAGCCCGCGCGGCCGCGCTGCGCATACTCGTCGTAGTGCGAGGCGATGCCGGAGCCGGCCTCGACGTACGCCGCGAGGCGGGCGAGCAGGCGATGCACCTTGCGGCCATTCATCTGCGTCAGGTGGAAGCGGTCGTTGGCGGCGAAGGTCTCGGAGTCGGCATCGAGACGGGCGCGCAGGCCGGCGGCGAGCTCGTCGCTGCCGCGGTGGCGGATCTCCCGCATGACCAGGAACATGGCGTACTGCATCGTGGAGTAATCGATCGAGCGCCAGTTCCAGATGCGCCGGTGGACGAGGATGTCGAGATAGGCGGCGACGATGCGGATCTTGCGCAGCGCCGACGCCTCGTCGTCCTGCAGGCACAGCGGCGCGAGGAGCACGGGATACTGCAGGGTGAACTCGTGCTGGGCCAGGTAGTGGATACGCTCCATGCCCGGGGTCAGCGTCGCGGCGGCCAGGCGGAGACGGCGGTACCAGCCGGCGTAGAACGCGAAGTCGCGCTCGATGAAGCGGCAGAACTCGGCGCTTCCAGTGAGGCCGAGCCGGCTCTCATGGTCGCGCACCCAGCGGTGGAACTCGGTGCCGAGCAGGTCGAAGTCCTGCGGCGCCGCGCCGCTCCGGCGCTCGCGGATGCTATCGGCGTGCTGGCTGCGCAGCCAGGCTTTGATGCAGTCGGCGTCCTCGTCCTTGCCGAGGGCGGCGAGGGCCTCGACACGCTGCCTCCAAGCCTGGCTCGCCTGGGTGCGGCTGCGCGGGTCGGTGACGTTGGCGAGGAGGTACCCCTTGAGCATGTCCACCGGCGTGAGCGACAGGCCGCGGTCGTTCATCGTCTCGAAGATGGTGTAGGCGTCGCTGTCCGAGTAGGCGGTGATCTCGACCAGGTGGACGTTCTCGAGCAGCCAGTCGACGAAGTAGGGCAGCGCCTCGCCGCGCAGCTTCTCGGAGAACAGCTCGGCGATGTCGCTGGCGCGGCCCAGGATGTTGACGACCGACTCCGCGAGATCGGTGTCGTTGAGCTCCTCGCCGCGGTAGAGCGCCTCCATGCACGCGGCGCGCTCGGCAACGTCGAGGTTGAACGAGTGCCGGCCGTACTTGGTCGAGAAGATCAGCTCCGCGAGCTGGCCGCGCTGCTCGGCCTCCGGCAGCTGGTGATGGAGGAAGATGAGCAGCAGCGTAAGGGTCGTCAGGCGCTGCTGGCCGTCGATGATGAACTTCACCCCGTCCTTGTCGCTGATGATGATCGAGCCCAGGAAGTAGTGCCCGTAGTCGGCGACGGCGCTGCGCTCGTTGCCCTCCTCGTGGCTGTCGAGGAACTTGTCGGCAAGGTCGTCGAGCAGCTCGGCGACCTGCTTCTTCTGCCACTTGTACTCGCGCTGGTAGTAGTCGATCGCGTACTTGCGGCCGGCCAGCAGCTCGCGCACGGTGCGCCCCTTGCCCTCGATCTCGCGGGAGGAGCGCGGAATGCTCGTCATCGGCCGGTCTCTCCTGTCGCTCGGTGCGGCGTGCGGGTTCGACGGGGCGCGATGCTACAGGAGGGGCCACGGAGCGTCCAATGGCAATATGGCGATGAATCGGCCCAGCTGGGCAGCCGCGGCTACCGCGTGGTCTTGCCGGCCGCCCTGCCCACGCTTAGAACGGCAGCGCCCTTGCCGGCAGCTCGTAGGGGCGGCGCAACCGCCCGAGGCGCCGCAGCTCCCGTGCCAGGGTGCGCGTCCGCTCGGCGTCGAGGCGCTTGCCGCGCACCGACCAGCAGAACACCTTGATCCTCAGACGTACCGCGCTGCCGACCTTCTTGCGCCGGGCGAGCGCCGCGAGCTGCCGCGCCACGGCTGCCACCGCCGCGAGCCCCGCCGCGTCGCCCTGCTCGATCGACAGCGCCGCGAGGTCCAGCGCCAGGGCGACCGCCTCGCGCGTCCGTCCGGCTGCCGCCAGCTCGGCGCTCGCTTCCTGGAGCAGCGGCGCCGCCTCCGCCGGCCGCCCCGAGCCGGCGGCGATCCGTCCGGCGAGGCATCGCATCTCGACCCACCGCCGGTCGTTGCCGACCGCGGCGGCGACCGCGACCGCCTGCCCTTCGAGCGCCTCGGCATCGGCGAACCGTCCCAGCTGGCAGAGCAGGTGCAGCTCGTCGAGCCGCATCCGCAGCCAGAGCTTCGGATCGGCATCGAGGCTGACCGAGCGCTGCGCCTCGGCGAGGAGCGCGAGCGCCTGCTCCTCATGGCCCAGCTCGGCCATCACCGCCGACTTGACGAACCGGAGCTCGCCGGCCCGCGCCGCGCTGGGCCGGAGCGCCAGCCCCCGATCGAGACGCCGCAGCGCCTCACCGAAGTCTCTCTTGTCGATCGCAAGGGCGGCCCCGATCTCCTCCATGCGCGCCTCCATGTCGGCCAGCAGCGGCGCCAGCGGCGAGGCGCCGGCCTTCGGCGCCGGAGGCTCGGCAGCAGGCTGGTCGCCCGGCCCGTCGCCCGGCGCGGGAGCCAGGGCCGCAAGGGCATCGATCACCTGCAGCGCGGTCTGCGCCGTCAGCGCCGCCGGCTCGGACTCGTAGGCGGCGATCTCCGCCGCCGGCACGGCGGCCCGCGCGGCCAGCTCCTCCTGGCTCAGGCCGAGCCGCAGCCGCAGCCGGTGCAGCGCGCGGGCGACCTCGGCAAGGACGGAGGCGGCGGCATCGGCGGCCGCCAGCGGAACACCCGGGAATGGTTCGTCCATGGCGATGCTCTCCAATCCTACCCGGCCTTAGGACGCCGATGGCCGGACGACTTGGCACTGTTCGACTGGTCGGGGTCGCTCTCGCGCCCCGCCGCCGCCCCTCCCCCCGGCGTCCTCGCCGCCTCCACCGCCGCCGCCGCCGGCGCCTGCGCCCGGAGCGCCAGGTCGAGCAGCGCCGCCTTCTCGCAGTACGCGAGCGCCCCAACCGCCCCCACCAGGGCCGCCGGCTCGACGCCCGCGGCCGTCACCCGCGAGGCGAAGTCCGGCGCCTCCTGGACCCGCAGCGCCAGGTGCTCGACCGCCGCCGGATCGATCGTCCAGGGCTTGGGCAGCAGGCCGGCGACGAGATCGGCCATCGCCGACGGCAGCGCGCCGCTCCGGCGCGGATCGTGGCGCTCCAGGATGGCCTCCAGCAGCTGGAGCTGGCGGACCAGCACGGCGCTACGGCTGAACGTGTGGGCGCCGCGCAGCGAGAGACCGCCGCGCGCGGCGAGGTGGTCCTCCTCGTCCTGGTTGAGGCGCACCGTGCTTCCCTTGTACATGGGCTACCCCTCGAACACCAGCGGCCGCCGCCAGGCCCGCCGGAAGTAGAGCGCAGCCCGGCGCGTCAGCATCGCCGCCGAGCCGCCGTCACCGCCGCGGCCATCCACCGCGCCCGCCGCCGCCCGCCCCCCGCCCCCCCCCCCCCCCCCCCCCCCCCCCCCCCCCCCCCCCCCCCCCC
>JASLEW010000652.1 GCA_030150965.1 Thermoanaerobaculia bacterium
CCGCCGCGGCCCGCGCGGCGGCCCGGCCGCCGCCCGCCGGCGCCCGCACCGGGGAACAGGGAGACCGCATGTTCAACAACCTGAAGGTGGCGCAGAAGGTGGCGCTGATGCCGCTGCTGGCGGGGCTCGGCTTCGTCATCGTGCTGATCGTCTCGCGCCAGCTGATGGGGAGCGGCGCGGCCGAGCTGCGCGCCATCGGGGAGGGCTACTTTCCCGCCGTGCAGGCGAGCCGCGACCTCCAGGAGTACCTGACCGCGATCCAGCGCGCCCTGCAGGATGCGGTCAACTCCAAGGACGCCGGCATGCTCGCCGACAGCGACGCGCAGCGCAGCCGCTTCAAGACCACCCTGGAGAAGCTCGGCGGCAACCACGGGCTGCCGGACGACAAGGTGAAGCAGATCGGCGACAAGGTGAAGCAGATCGGCGACAACTTCGACGCCTACTACCAGCTGGCGCGCGCGACCAGCGCCAACATGATCGCCGGCAGCCGTGGCGACACCCTGGACCGCTCGATGCGCAGCATGCAGCAGCAGTACAACGGCCTCCATGCCCTGCTCGACGATTTCCAGGCCCAGCGCCAGAAGGACATCGACCGCTCCTTCGGCGCCGCCCGCGCCGACCAGGATCGGGCGCTCACCGCGACCGCCCTGGTGACGGTGGCGGCCGTCCTGGCGCTCGGCGCGCTCTCCTTCTTCCTCATCCGCGCCCTGGTCCGGCCGCTGTCGCACGCGGTGGGGGTGGCCGGCCGGCTGGCGGCCGGCGACATGACGGCCGAGATCGCCGTCGGCTCGAACGACGAGCTGGGCGAGCTGCAGCGCGCCATGGGGGTGATGATCGCCTACCTGCGCGCCATGGCGCAGGCGGCCGACACCATCGCCGCCGGCGACCTGCGCCAGCCGGTCGAGCCGCGCTCGGCCAGCGATAGCTTCGGCCACGCCTTCCAGCGCATGAGCGGCAACCTGCGGCAGATGCTGGGGGCGGTCCGCGAGTCCACCGGCCAGGTGGCCACGACCGCCGACGAGATCTCGGCCTCCGCCATCCAGATCAGCCGCGGCGCCGAGAGCCAATCGACCTCCACCGAGGAGACCTCGGCGACGATGGTGGAGATGGCGGCGCAGATCGACAGCGTCAACCGCTCCATGCAGGCGCTGGCCGCCAACGTCGAGGAGACCTCCAGCTCGATCGAGCAGATGGGCGCCTCGATCGACAACGTGTCGCGCGGCTCGGAGAGCGTGCTCGCCTCGGTCGAGGAGACCGCGGCGACGATCGAGGAGATGACCGCCTCCATCCAATCGATCGCCGGCAAGGTGGCGATCGTCGACGAGGTGTCGCGCGAAGCGGCGGGCGCCGCCACCGACGGCGGGCGCCGGCTCTCCGGCGTCATCCTGGGCATCGCCGCCTCGGGCAAGGACATCGGCAAGATCATCCGCATCATCGAGGAGATCGCCGACCAGACCAACCTGCTGGCGCTCAACGCCGCGATCGAGGCGGCGCGCGCCGGCGACGCCGGGCGCGGCTTCGCCGTGGTCGCCGAGGAGGTCAAGCGCCTGGCCGAGCGCTCGATGAGCTCGACGCGCGAGATCTCCGCCTTCGTCGACCGGGTGCAGAAGGACACCGACGAGGCGGTGGCGCTGTCGCAGGGCGTGCTCCACCAGATCGTGCAGGCGGTGAGCCGCACCTCCGAGCTGGTGCGCGAGGTGCACCATGGCACGCAGGAGCAGACCAGCGGCGCGGCGCAGATCCTGAAGACCGCCAGCTCCATGCAGACGACCATGGAGCAGCTGGCGGCGGCGGCGCGCGAGCAGGCGCAGGGGACGCGCCAGATCCTGGGGGCCGTGGCCGGCATGAACCGCATGACCCTGCAGGTGGCCGACGCCACCGGCGAGCAGATGCGCGGCGGTGACCAGGTGGTCAAGGCGGTGGATCAGATCGCCCAGGTGGCGCAGCAGCACCGCTCCGCCACCGAGCAGCTGTCGCGCGCCACGCAGAGCCTGGCGCAGGAGGCCGAGCGCATGCGGCGCCTGGCCGAGGTGTTTCAGCTTTGATTCGCGGTTGAGGTGGCCTGACGATGACGACGGTGGATTCGCGCGAGCCCAGCTGGGAGGAGTGCATGGACCTCCTCGACCGCCTGCCCGGCCTGTCGGGCACGGCGCGCGGACCGGCGCTCGCGCGCCTGCTGCGCAACCCCAGCCCGGGCATCCGCGAGCGCGCGCTGCGGCTGGGCGCGGCGACCCTGGGCGACGAGGCGCTGGTCGAGATGCTGCGCGACGACGCCGACGCGGTGCGGCGCAACGCCGGGCTGGAGATCCTCAAGCTGCGCGGCGCCAGGAGCTACCCGGTCGCCATCCGCCTGCTGCGCGATCCGGAGCCCGACGTGGTGCTCCAGGCGGTGCTGCTGCTCGATCACCTGCGCGATCCGCGGGCGCTGGCGCCGCTCAAGGCGGCGCTGGCCGGCGCCGACCTCAACGTGCAGCAGGCGGCCATCCTGGCCGTCGGCCGGCTGGGCAACGCCAGCTCGGTGCCGGACCTGCTGCCGTTCCTGCGCGCCGACCCGTGGCTGCAGATGGCCGCGGTGCAGGCGCTGGGCGACCTGCGCTCGGCGCGCGCCGTGCGGCCGCTGGCGGAGCTGTTCACCGACCTGGTGGTGGGACCGCTGGCGGCCGAGGCGGTGGCGCGGATCGGCGGCGCCCTGGCGCTGCGGGCGCTGGCGGCGCACTGGCTGAGCTACGGCGAGCAGCTCGACGCCGCCGCCATGACCGGGCTGCTCGCCCACGTCCTGGAGGGGCTGCGCCGGGTGCCGGCCGATCTGCCCGCGGGGCTGGGTCCGGCGCTTGCCGCGCGCCTCGCCGAGGCGCAGGCGGAGGTGCGGCAGGCGGCGGCGCGGGCGCTGCTCGCCCTGGGTCCCTCGCCCTGGGACGAGGCGGCGGTCGCGGCGCTCGCCCAGCTGGGCGAGGCGGGCGATCCGGCGCTCGCCGGCGCCGCCCCGCC
>JASLEW010000677.1 GCA_030150965.1 Thermoanaerobaculia bacterium
GCCGCACTGCGCGGGCGATCTGCCGCGCCCAGGCGCCCAGCGCGCCGCAGGTCCACACCTCGTCGCGGAACGCCAGCGCCGCGGCCTCGGGGTGCCGCCGCTCGGCGTCGAGCAGCAGCCGCGCCACCGGCGGGCAGTCCGGCTCCGCCAGGACGGCGCCGGGATCGGGCAGCAGGGCCCGGCCCGCGGCGGTCACCAGCGACAGGCGGTCCACCGGCTCCTCCGGCCGCGCCATCCCCTGCTCCAGGAGCTGTTCGAGCTGCGCCAGCAGCTCGGCCATGTGCGCTTCGTCGAAGAGGCCGGCGTTGTAGACCAGGTCGATCACCACGCCCGCCTCGGCCTCGGCGACGTAGAACGTCGCGTCCAGCTTCGACGGCACCTCGGCCGGCGTCAGCACCGAGAGCGCCAGGTCCGGCAGCGCCAGCTCCGCCTCCGGCAGGATGAACATGTTGAACAGCACCTGGAAGAGCGGCGTGCGCGACAGGTCGCGGCTCAGGCGCAGCCGGGCGAGGACGGCTTCGAACGGCACGCTCTGATGGGCGTAGGCGGCGAGCGTCACCGCCCGCACCCGCGCCGCCAGCTCCTGGAAGGCCGGCCGGCCGGAGGTGTCGGTGCGCAGCACCAGGGTGTTGAGGAAGCAGCCGATCAACCCCTCCGTCTCCACCCACTGGCGGCCGGCGATCGGCGCGCCAACCGCCACGTCGGGCTCGCCGCTGTGGCGCGCGATCAGCGCCTGCGCCGCGGCGAGCAGGGTCATGAACAGCGTCAGGTTGCGCTCGCGGCCGAAGTGCTTGAGCCGCGCGGTCAGCTCCGGCGGCAGCACCAGCCGCCGCCGGCCGCCGCGGAAGGTCTGCACCGCCGGGCGCGGCCGGTCGGTGGGCAGCTCGGCGGGGGTGGCCTCGCCCCCCAGCCGCGACTCCCAATAGGCCAGCTCCGCCTCCTGCCCGGAGGCCAGCCAGAGGCGCTGCCAACGCGCGAAATCGGCATACTGGATGGGCAGCGCCGGCAGCCGCCCGGGCCTGCCCGCCACCGCCGCGGCGTACAGCTCCCCCAGCTCGCGGGTCAGCACGGCGATCGACCAGCCGTCGGCGATCGCGTGGTGGAGATTGAGCAGGAACCGGTGGCGCCCGGTGGTGAGCCGCACCAGCAGCCAGGTGCAGAGCGGTCCGCGCTCCAGGTCGAACCTCCAGGCCGCGTGCTGCCGCGCCAGGCGGCCGGCCTCCGCCAGCCCCGCCGGCTCCGCCAGCCCCGACAGATCGGCCAGCGGCAGCGCCGCCGGGGCCGGCGGCGCGATGCGCTGATAGGGCGCGCCGTCGCCCAGCGGATCGACGGCGAAGGTGGTGCGGAGCGACTCGTGGCGGGCGGCCACCGCGCTCAGCGCCCCGGCCAGGGCGGCGGGGCGCAGGGTGCCGGTCAGCTCCAGCTGCGCCGGCATGTTGTAGGTCGCCTCTCCCGGGTTGAGGCGCTCCAGGAACCAGAGGCGCTCCTGGGCGAAGGAGAGGGGCAGCTCCGGCAGCCGTTCCGCCGCCAGGATCGGCGGCGCCGCCCCCTGCGGCGAGAGCCCGGCGACCCGCCGCGCCAGCCCCTCGGCCGTCGGCTCCTCGAACAGGGCGAGGAGCGGCAGCTCGACGCCGCACGCCTCGCGCACCCGGGCGATCACCTGCGTCGCCAGGAGCGAGTGCCCGCCCAGCTCGAAGAAGCTCTGCCGGGGGCCCACCCGCCCGCGCCCCAGCACCGCGGCGAAGATGCCGGCGAGGGTCTCGACCACCGGATCGGCTGTCCGCGACGGCAGCCCCGGTGCCTCGGCGGCGGCGAGCACCGCCGGCGCGGCGAGGTCGAGCAGCGCCCTGCGGTCCACCTTGCCGCGCACCCCGAGAGGCAGCGCCGGCAGGCCGACGAAATGCAGCGGCACCATGTGGCCGGGCAGCCGCTGGCGCAGGAAGGCGCGCAGCTCCTCGGCGTCGGCGCGCGGGCCGGCGGACGCCTCCGGGGGCCGCGGCAGACCCGGGTGCTCCGCCGGCCCGGGAAGCCTGCCGGCAGGCTCCGCCTCGGACGTCACGAACGCCACCAGCTCCCTGGCGCCCTCCCCTTCGGTCACCACCACCGCCGCGCTGCCCACCCGCGGGTGAAGGGCGAGCATCGCCTCGATCTCCCCCGGCTCGATGCGGAAGCCCCGCACCTTGACCTGGCGGTCCACCCGGCCGAGGAACTCCAGGTTGCCGTCGGCCCGCCACCGCACCCGGTCGCCGCTGCGGTAGAGGCGCGCGCCGCGCTCCCCGGCGAGCGCCGCGAAGGGGTCGGGCACGAAGCGCTCCGCCGTCCGCTCCGGCCGCCCGGCGTAGCCGCGCGCCAGGCCCGCGCCGCCGATCCACAGCTCGCCCGCCACCCCGGCCGGCACCGGCGTCAGCGAGGCATCGAGGACGTAGCCGCGGACGTTGTCGAGCGGCCGCCCGAGCGAGATGGGCGGTGGAGCGGGAGGCGAGGCGGCGGGCGGTCCGGACGGCGAGGCGCCAGGCGGGGGGGCCGCGCCCGCGCCGCCGGCGAGCCGGATGCAGGTGCAGGACACCGCCGCCTCGGTGGGACCGTAGAGCTCCAGCAGCTCGACGCCGTCCGGGGCCGCGGCGCGCCAGGCGGCGACCCGCTCCGCCAGCACCTTCTCGCCGCCGATGCAGAGGACCCGCAGCGCCGCCGGCAGCACGCCGCGCTCCGCCGTCACCAGCGGCACCAGCTCATGCCAGAACGCGGTCGGCAGGTCGGCCACGCTCACCGCCGCCGTGGCGCAGCCGGCGAGCCAGGCGGCCGGCGCGAGGCGCATCTCGGCGGTCGCCAGGAGGAGCGTCGCGCCGCTTGCCAGCGCCCCGAAGATCTCCTCGACGCTGACGTCGAAGCTGATCGAGGCGAACTGCAGCACCCGGTCGCCCGGCCGCAGCCCGAACCGCCGGGCAACCGACCGCACGTAGTTGACCGCGGCACCGTGCGACAGGCTGACCGCCTTGGGGCGGCCGGTCGAGCCGGAGGTGAAGACGAGGTACGCCGTCCGGTCGCCGCGGGCGTCCGCGGCCACGCCGCCGTCGAGCGCCGCCGCCGCGGCTCTCGCGGTCGTCGCCTTCCTTGGCGCCACCGCCCGCCTTGCCGCCACCGCCCCGCCCCGGGCCGGCGTCCTCGGCGGCCGGCGCCCGCCGCCCACCGGCGCGGGGGGGGGGGGCCCCCCCC
>JASLEW010000765.1 GCA_030150965.1 Thermoanaerobaculia bacterium
GCCCGCTCCAGCGCGGCGCGCAGACCGCGGCGCATCTCGCCGCGGCGCTCGGCCTCGCCGTCGCCTTCGACGACCGGCTGCGCGAGGTCGGCACCTGCCGCCCGGACGGCACGCCGCTGCTGGGCGCCGAGCTGCCGCGGCGGTTCGACGGACCGGGCCCCCCGTCGCTGCGGCCGCGGCGCCCCGCCGCCGCCGGCGCCGAGTGCTGGGTCGAGTTCGTGCGCCGCCCCGCCGCCTTCGTCGAGGAGCTGGTCGCCGCCCGCGGGGCCGGCGACGACGGGGTGCTGGTGGTCACCCACAGCGGGGTGATCGAGGCGGTGTGCGACCACGCCTTCGGCATCGCCGCGCCGCGCCGCGCCGAGCTGTCGATCTACAACAGCGCGCTCACCCACTGGCAGTACCGCGCCGGCGAGGCGGAGCCGTGGCTGCTGCACGGCCACAACTGTGTCTACCATCTGGGGGGGGACGGCGACCAGGCGCTGTCCTCGGCGCCGCTGCCCTACCCCCTGCTCGCCGCTTCGGCACCGGCGCCGGTGATGACCCCAAGCGGCGGCGGCGGTGGAGCAGCCAAGGAGGTCCCGCGATCATGAGCACGCGGAGACGTAGCGGGAGAGGCCGCGGGCCCGCCCGCCCGCCGGTCGCCATCGCCGGCATGGGCTGCCGCTTCCCGGGCGGCGCCGACAGCCCGGCGCGCTTCTGGGAGCTGCTGCGCAACGGGATCGATGCCACCGGCGAGGTACCGGCCGACCGCTGGGACGCGGAGCGCTTCTACGACCCGGACCCGCAGCGGCCGGGCAAGATGTACGTCCGCCGCGGCGGCTTCCTGGCGGCGCCGCTCGACCGTTTCGACGGCCGCTACTTCGGCCTCTCGCCACGCGAGGTGGCGGCCCTCGATCCGCAGCAGCGGCTGCTGATGGAGGTGGCGGTCGAGGCGATCGAGGACGCCGGGCTGCCGCTCGGCAGCCTGCGGGGGACGCGCACCGGCGTCTTCATCGGCGGCTTCACCCTCGACAACGCGATCGAGCAGCTCGGGGTGCTCAACCGCGACGGGATCGACGTCTACACCGCGGTCGGCGTCTCGCTCTGCATGCTGTCGAACCGCCTCTCCTACACCTTCGACCTGCGCGGGCCGAGCGTCACCGTGGACACCGCGTGCTCGTCGTCGCTGGTCGCCGCCCATCTCGCCTGCCAGGCGCTGTGGAACGGCGACTGCGACCTGGCGCTGTGCGGCGGCGTCAGCCTCAGCTTCCGTCCCGAGTACACCATCGCCTTCTGCAAGAGCCGCGTGCTGGCGGCGGACGGCCGCTGCAAGACGTTCGACGCCGAGGCCGACGGCTACGCGCGCGGCGAGGGCTGCGGCGTCCTGGTGCTCCGCCGCCTCGACGCCTGCCGCCCCGGCGACCGCGTGCGCGCCACGATCTGCGCCACGGGCGTCAACCAGGACGGCCACACCGCCGGCATCACCAACCCCAACCGCGAGGCGCAGAAGGAGCTGCTGGTGGAGGTCTGCCGGCGCGCCGGGGTGGAGCCCGGCCGCATCGCCTACGCCGAGGCGCACGGCACCGGCACTCAGGCCGGCGACGTGGCGGAGGCGACGACGCTGGGCGAGGTGCTGGCGGCCGGCCGCGCCCCCGGCTCCGCGTGCCTGGTGGGCTCGGTCAAGACCAACATCGGCCATCTCGAGCCGGCCGCCGGCGTCGCCGGGACGATCAAGACCGTGCTCTGCCTCGAGCACGGCGAGATCCCGCCGCACCTCAACCTGCGGCAGCCGAACCCCGGCTTCGACCTGGCGGCGCTCGGGCTCGCGGTGCCCGCCGGCCTGGTGCCGTGGCCGTCCGGAGACGGCGGCGAGCGCTACGCCGTGGTCAACTCCTTCGGCTACGGCGGCACCAACGCCACGCTGGTGCTGCGCGCGGCGCCCCCGGCGGCGGCCCCGCCGCAGCCGGCGGCGCCCCCGGCCGGCGCACCCACCGTGGCGCCGCTCTCGGCGTCCAGCGAGCAGGCCCTGGAGGCGCTGATCGAGCGCTACAGCCGCTGCGATCTCGCGGCGCCGCTCGCCGACGTCGCCCACACCCTGGCGGTGCGGCGCTCGCACCGCGCCTGGCGCACGGCGGTGGTGGCGGCGAGCACCCTGGAGCTGCGCCAGGAGCTCGCCGCGCACGTGCGCGGCGATGGGCGTCTGCCGCTGACCGAGGCTGCCGCGGGGCAGCCGCCGGGGGTGGTGTTCGTCTACTCCGGCATGGGGCCGCAGTCGTGGGGCATGGGCCGCGAGCTCCTCGCCGCCGAGCCGGCCTTCGCCGCCGCGGTGGACGAGTGCGACCGGATCTTCCGCGACCTCGGCGGCCCGCCGGTGCGCGCCCTGCTCGCCGGCGAGGGGCCGCACGCCGGCAGGGCGGGAGAGCCGATGGCCGAGCCGCGCTTCGCGCAGCCGGCGAGCTTCGCCCTCCAGGTCGGGCTCACCGCCCTCTGGCGCTCGCTCGGGCTGCGGCCGGCGGCGGCGGTCGGACACAGCGTCGGCGAGATCGCCGCCGCCTGCGCGGCCGGCAGCCTCGACCTCGAAGCGGCGGCCGGCGTCGTCTTCCACCGCAGCCGGCTGCAGGACGCCCT
>JASLEW010000811.1 GCA_030150965.1 Thermoanaerobaculia bacterium
GGGCGCGGCTGGCGAGGCGGCCGCGGGCGCGGCGGGCGGCGGCGTGGAGGGCGTGGAGATGGGGGAGGCCGCCGGGGCGGGGGCGGAGGCCGAGCCGGCCGGGGCCGTCGCCGCCTGACCGCAGGCGCCGGCGAGCAGGGAGAACAGGGCGAGCAGAGAGAGCGGCGCCAGGAGCGCGCACGCCGGCGGCGCCGGGAGAGCGGCCCCGCCGCGGCGGGCATCGCCGGCGAGGCGGGCGAGGCCGGAGCCGCACCTCATCCTCGCGCTCCTCGCGATCCCCGCGGTCCTCGAGCAGAGGGTGGAAACGATTCGCATAGGGCAGACCTCATCCGTTGGGCAGGACCCGGCTGGCTGCAAGGGGGATGCCCTGCCTCCCAGCCGCGGCATCCGGCCTCGCCGGCGGCGGCAGCTGCAGCATCCAAGGCTGCGGCCGGCCCTCCGGCTCCGAAGAGGCCCTCGTCACCCACCCCTTCGGGAACCGGTGATGCCGGTGGCGGGAGTGCCGTCCGGCGTCCACTTTCCTGGTCGGCCGTGCCGCTCAGCCAGGACAGCGCCACCGCCTGCCGATCGTCCGCCGTGCCCGTCCGCCGCTCTCCTGGCCGGCCGTGCCGCTCAGTCACGACAGCGCCACCGGCTGCCCCTCGTCCGCCGAGCCCGGAAGCGTCCGCCGGTCCGCGGCCGCCGGCCGCCACGACCTGTCACTACTTTCGGCGGGAGGGGTCGAAGCGGATCACCTCGCCGGCCTCGTTGCGCCGGCTGCCGCCGCCCGACCGCCGCGTGCCCGGGTGCGGCCCCTCCGCACCGGCGCCGGCGGCGCTCCCCGAGGCCGCGGCGGCCGAGGAGGAGTGAGGCCGCAGGGGTTCGCCGCCGGCCCCGCGCCGGGCCTCGAACCGCAGGGCGAACTCGGCCGACGGGTCGGCGAAGGTGGTGAGCGCCGCGAACGGGATGGTCAGGCGCTGGCGGTGGTAGTTGAAGCTCAGCTCGACGGAGAAGTGGTCCGCCTCCACCTCCAGGTTCCAGAACTGGTTCTGGAGGACGATCCGCATCTCTCCGGGGTAGAGGTCGCGCAGGGAGCGCGGCACGACGACGCCGGGATAGCCGGTCTCGAACGCCAGGTAGAAGGAGTGCTCGCCGGGCAGCCCCTTCTCGGCGACCTCCGCCAGCAGGCGGCGCACGGCGTCGCGCAGCCCGTCCTCGACGAAGCGCTGATAATCGATACTGTCGTCGCTCAAGAGCGGCTCCAGCCGCGGGAAGCCGGCCCGAACCGACCAGGCAAGTCAGCCATTCCCATCCTCTCCAGCCGCCCACCGGGTCCGACTGGCACCCGACGGCGGACGAGCACAAGACACCAGATCTCCTCTGGCAGAGCTTGGGGCCGTGCGGGCATTTTGTCAATGCTCCATCGGCATGCCGCCCCGGCGACGCCACGAGGACGTCACCGGCCTGTCATGGCTCGGCGTCCTCGGGCGACCTGGGCGATCCTCGGCGTACTCGGCGTCCGGCCTCACCGGCGTCGGGGCCCTCGGTGCCGCCGCTGGCGCCCCGCGGCGCCTCCGGGGAGGCGCGGCCGGAGCGGGCCGGCCGGCTCACGGCGGGTCGTAGGTGCCGAGCGGCGTCCAGGGGCCGCAGCGGGCGATGCGCCAGAGGGCGCGTGCCGTGCCCTTGAGGGCGCCGTCGCGGGCGATGGCTCCCGCGGCGTAGTGGCTGCAGGTCGGGGTGAAGCGGCACCGGACGCCGAGGGCGGGCATGCGCGGCGACAGGGTGGCCTGGTAGAGATGGATGCCGCCCAGGAGCAGCCGGGCGCTCAGCTGCCGCGCCGGGGCGCGCGACAGGTCGGCGCCCAGCAGCAGGAGCAGCACGAGCAGCACCACCCGCCGCCGCAGGCGCAGGGCGGAGGTCGAGCCGGCGGCGGGCGCCGGAGATGCCGCCGCGGGCGGGACCGGCTCGAACGGCGGTAACGGCGAGTCCCTCATCAGCTCAAGACTACTCCCGGTGCCCGTTGCCGGCCACGGTCACCGCCGGCCGCCCAGCAGTTGTCCCTTGAGCCATGAGAGGGCGGTGGTGCCCCCTTCCCCCCCGGAGGGGTGGGAAGGGGGTCAGGGGGATGCGGGGGGCGATCCGATCGACGCCGTAAGTTGAGCGACACACATGAGCTCCGAAAGCGCTGCCGGCCGGACCGGGCAGGCGGGTCCTGTCGTCAGAATTCGGGGGGCGATCCGATTGACGCCGTAAGCTGAGCGACACACATGAGCTCCGAAAGCGCTGCCGGCCGGACCGGGCAAGCGGGTCCTGTCGTCATGAGCTCCGAGAGCGCTGCCGGCCGGACCGGGCAAGCGGGCTCCCTTCCCAGAAGGCAGCCGCTCACCACGGAAGCGTGCCGGTGACGAGGCGTCCCACCCAGACCGCCACCAGCAGCGCCACGTGGCCGGCCGCCATCAGGTCCGGGCGGGAGACGACCGGGCGGCGCAGCGCCCCGGCCAGGACCGCGCCCCAGGCGCCCCACGCCAGCGCCAGCTCGGCGGCCAGGAGGGGCGCCAGGGGATGATCGCGCACGGCGGCGGACCATTCGCCCTTGGCGAGGTGGGCGAACGCCCGGGTCATGCCGCAGCCGGGGCAGGGGAGGCCGGCGAACCGGCGCCAGGGGCAGAGGATGAAGGCGGCGCCCGCGGGCGGCGTCCACCAGTGCAGCAGCAGCAGGCCGGCCATGCCGCCGGCCCCGGCGAGCAGCCAGCGGCGGTACCGGCGGTCCGTCATCGGCGGCGGGGGCGGGTGGGCGGACAAGGGGGCCGGGGCCCCGGCGCATGGCGCGCCGCGGCCCGCGAGACCCAGATCTAAGAACCAGTAGGCGTACAGGCTGATGCCCGGGATCAGCAGGCGCTGACCGTTGACGCCCTTGACGATGCAGAGGACGTGCAGCACCAGGATGCCGATCCAGAGCACGAAGTGGAGGATGCCGAAGAGGCAGCCGAGGAAGGCCAGGATGTGCGTGGCAA
>JASLEW010000865.1 GCA_030150965.1 Thermoanaerobaculia bacterium
GCAGCGCGGCGGGGCCGGCGGCGGCCCCGACCGCGCTGATCGCGCTGATCGCAGCCAGGCGGAGGAAGGTGCGCCGGTCGGCACACTCGGCATCCCTGGCCCCCCCGGCATCCCGGGCATCCCGGGCATCCCCGGCACACCCAGTATCCCGGGTATCTCGGACATCCCGGGCGTCGCCAGTGGTCCCGGCGGCATCGGCCCGCGGGTCGTGCTGGTCGCTCATCGGCGCAGCATAGCCGAAGCGGCGGAGCGGGTCGCCACTCGCGCGATCGGTGCCGGACCGGCCGGCGCCGCGGGTTGGGCCGGTGCCGGCACGGCGAGGCGCGCCGGCGGGGCGGCGCGAAGCGCGCTCCTCCACGGCTCACACCTTGGCGGCGAAGCAGACCAGGTTGCCGCCCGGCTCGCGCACCACGATCTCCTGCATGCCGTAGAAGGTGTTGCGGACGGGCATCACCACCTCGGCGCCCTCGAGGCGGCGCAGCACGTCGGCGAAGTCCTCGACCTCGATGAACACGCCGCACACCGGGTGCGCATACTCGGCCGCCGCCGGCAGATCGGCGATCAGGCTGGCGCGCGTCTGGAGCATCAGCTCGGCGCCGCCGCTGTGCAGGATGGCGAAGCTGAGGCCGTCCGCGGCCGGCACCTCCACGGTCTTGTCGAAGCCCATGCGGCCATGCCAGAAGTCGAGCGACGGCTCGATGCGGTCCATGTACAGCACGGTGGTGATCTTCATCTCGGTCCCCTCCCTGCGGTGCGCGGCGGCGCCTGGCCTGGCGCCGCGGCGATGACGCAACGCTATGGCACAGGATGCGGGCAGGGATTGTAAGAAACGGCCGCGGCTGGTGGGAGGCAGCCGGCCCCGAAGGGGGCGCAGCCCCGACCGGCGGGTGGCGGGAGGCAGCCGGCCCCGACCGGCGGCTAGTGGGAGGCAGCCGGCCCCGACCGGCGGGTGGCGGGAGGCAGCCGGCGCCGAAGGGGCGCAGCCCCGAGCCGCGGCCAGCGGCTCCCGGCGGGGCATGGTTGGTCAGCGGGCGTCCGGACGGGCGCGGGCAGGGCGGACGGCGCCGCCCGCCGCCTCAGCGCCCGAGGCCGCCGGCGAGCTGCCGCGGCGTGCAGCCGGCGAGGGCGCCGAACTCGTGGATCAGGTGCGCCTGGTCGGCGTAGCCGCAGTCCGCCGCCAGGCCGGCCCAGTCGGCGCGCGGCACCGCCGCGGCGAGCGCCACGGCGTGGCGGAAGCGCAGGATGCGGGCCAGCTGCTTGGGGCCGACCCCGGCCTGCTCCAGGAACAGCCGCCGCAGCTGGCGGGGCGAGAGGCCGGCGTGCGACGCCAGGTCGTCGATGCGCACCAGGCCGCGCCGCGCTGCGAGCCAGCCGCAGAGCCGCTGCACCGGCCCGGGCGGGGCGGCCGGCGCCAGGCGTGCGGCGAGGAGCCCGAGCGCCTCCTCCACCGCGCCGGTCTCGGCCAGGCGCCCCTCCAGGCTGGCCGCGGCGGCGCCGCCCCACAGCGCGTCGAGCGGCACCGTGCGGTCGGTCAGCTCGCTCGCCGGCAGCGGCAGGAAGCGCACTGCCATGCCCGGCCGGAAACGGATGCCGAGCAGGCGCTCGCCTGGCGGCAGCGCCACCTCCTGGTGGCGGCTCATCGTGCCGGCGACCGCCAGCCGCGGCACTCCCGCGGCGCCCGGCAGCACCAGGACGTCGGTGCAGCCGTCCGGCAGCACGCGGTACGCCGGATGGCCGCCGCCGGTCTCGACCGCCCACAGGCATTCCACGTCCGCGGCGAGGTACGGCGGCGGCGGCAGCTCGCGGTAGCGGGGGCTCACGGACACCGTCCGATCTTACCTTGCGCGCGCAACCCTGCATCCCGGTGGGTCCTGTCCTGATTCAGGGTTGGCGGCTTCCGCCGCCTGATCCTGCCGTACGGTCCTCCCTGTAGGGGAGGACTGCTCCTCCGCGCACCAGACAGACGCCCCGGGCGGAAGGCGCCAACCTCCCGCCGAGCTACCGCCGTTCGTCGCAGACTGGCTTCGGCGCGCCGGCTTCAGCCCGGGGTGCATCGTGGCGGTCGCCTCGGCGGCCAGGGCTTCAGCTTCTGGGTGGGCACGCGCGGCACGTCGCACAGCTACGGCGTCACTCCGCCGGCCTCCCGCAGCGCCGCGAGCGCCGCCCGCTGGCGGCCGGCGGCGTCGAAGTTGCCGGGGTCGAGCCAGCGCTCGAAGGCCGCCTTGCAGCGCGGCCAGCCGCCGTCGAGCATCGAGTACCAGGCGGTGTCGCGGTTGCGCCCCTTGACGATGAGGTGCTGGCGGAAGACGCCCTCGAACTGGAAGCCCAGGCGCAGCGCCGCGCGCCGCGACGGCGCGTTGAGCGCGTGGCACTTCCACTCGTAGCGGCGGTAGCCGAGGTCCTCGAAGGCGTGGCGCGCCATGAGGTACATCGCCTCGGTGGCGCCGGCGCTCCGCTGCAGGGCGGGCGTGTAGAGGAGGTATCCCACCTCGATCGTGCGGTGCCTCGGCGCGATGCTCAGGTACGCGGCCACGCCCACCGCGCGCCCCGACGGCCGGTCCACGATGGCGAAGAAGAGCGGGTCCGCGGACGCCGCCCACCGCGTCAGGTGGGCATCGAACGGCGCCCGGTCGGCGAACGGCCCGTCGAAGAGGTAGTGCCACAGGGGGGCCCCGCGGGCGCCGCCGGCCCCCTCCCACAGCGGCCCGCCGTCCACCGCCGGATCGAGCGGCCGCACGGCGACCAGCCGCCCCGCGAGCGTCACCCGCGCCGGCTGGCGGGCCGGCCGCGGATCGACCGGTTCGCCGAGCGGCGCGCCGGCCACGCCGGCGCTCTCCGCCGTACCTTGGGACATGGACGTCTCCTCGAGGAGGGCCCGCGGCCGGCCCCGTGTTGCCGCCCGCCTCCCCGCGGGGAGACTGCGGGAAGTTAAAGGCTATACAGGCATGGTGGTGGAACGCCCGGGAACCGCCTGCGGGCAGGCCGATGCCTTGACGGTCTTCCAGAACGCAGCTCTGGCATCCTTTTTCAAATCGTCTCGGTCTCAGAGAGCAAAGCGGTCCATCAGTTTGAGTTTCCTAAAAGCAAAAGGGCCCCGAACAGGGACCCAGCAAAAACACGCTCCGATATCGGAGCGGGGCACAAGCTCATTCCCCGCGGGGCAACTAAACTAGAGAAAATGCGGCTCAGTTGTCAACTCACACAGGTTCGCCTCAGCGATCCCGCTGTCACCACGGGGGGAGGGCGTTGGCCAGGATCGAGAGGGCTTCCCGGGCTCCTCCACTGCTGCCGTCATGTGGCGAGCTATCTCACCCCGGCGTCCGCCTGGTCCGGCCCTGGTATCATGGCGGCCTCCCCGCGGTCTCCACCGCTGCTCCGCCACAGCCCGGAGAGCTCCATCCGCCGGCGAGACAGGAGCGCAACGGGCATGGAACGCCCCGGTCCATCGGTCGCGCAGCCGCGGACAGGCTGCAGCCTCCACCGCCTGTGCCTGCGCCTGGTGCGCCAGAACGCCGTGCTGGCAGCGCTCGCCGCCGGGCCCGCCGAGCGGCTGGCGGCGCGCGACGAGCGGACCTCGGGGTGGAGCGTCGGCGAGCACCTGGAGCACATGCAGCGCGTCGGACGCTCGGTCTCGGGCGTCCTCGACAAGCTCCTCGCCGGCCCGCCGCCGGCCGCCGTGCCGGGCGTGCGGCCCATCGGCCGCCTGCTGCTGGCGGTGGGCTACATCCCGCGCGGCCGCGCCCGCGCCATCGCCTCCGTCGAGCCGCGGCAAGCGCCGCGGGAGCAGCTCCAGGCCGACCTCGCGGCCCTGGGCGCGCGGCTCGCCGCGCTCGCCGCTCCCGGCGCTCCCGGCGCTCCCGGCGATGGGCGCCTGGCGGCCCTGGCGAGCGCCGCCGGCCGCTTCCCACACCCGGTCTTCGGCGGCCTGGACGCGCGGCAGTGGCTGCGCTTCCTGGAGGTCCACCAGCATCACCACCTGAAGATCATCCGCGACATCGAGCGGCGCCGCCGCCGCGGCTGAGCGCCCGCGACGCCGCCGGCCGCTCAGCCGGCCTCGTGCTCGGCGAGCCCGGCGCCGCCGGCGGCTTCCGCCAGGATCGCCGCGGCGTGCTCGCCGACGCTCAGCACCTCGAACTCGCGGGCGAAGGCCTCCAGGTGCCCGGTGAGCTGCTCGAGCTTGCCCGCCAGCGGCCGGCGCATGGCCGGGAAGTAGGCCAGCTCGGGCACCTCCTCGGCGCTCAGGAAATCGAGCGGATGGAGCAGCAGCGAGGGGCCGAACCCCGACCGCCGGCAGAGCGCCAGCGCCAGGGCGAGGTAGCGGCGCGCCAGTGCCGGCGAGAAGGCGCCCAGGTAGAGCAGGTAGCTCAGGTGAATGGGCGTGCGCAGGCCGGGCAGGGTGGTCACCGGGATCTCCAGCAGCCGCCTCTCGCCGAGCCGCCAGTGGTAGGGGGCGAGCGGCCGCAGCCCCTCGCTCCAGGTGCCGAAGAGGCGCTGCCGCTGCCGGCGCTCGCCGCGCCCGAGGCGCGTGCCGAGCAGGTAGTAGGCGCGCGCCAGCGGACCGAGGAAGGTGGGGAAGGTCGAGGCGTCGTAGCGGTAGCCGCGCCGCGCCAGCACCGAGAGCGTCGCCGCCGAGAGGCTGAAGCCGGGGCCGCGGAAGCCGCGCGGGCGGAAGCCCGTCGCCTCGGCGATGGCGTCCTCGGCCTGCGCCAGCTCGGCCTCGATCTCGCCCTCGCTGTAGAGGTGAAGCCACGGCAGGTGATGGAACGAGTGATTGCCGATCTCGTGGCCGGCGGCGGCCAGCGCCGCGAGCGGCGCGCGGTTGGCGGCGAGCGCCGCGTCCTGGCCGACGACGAAGAAGGTGATCCGCAGCCCGTGGCGCGCCAGGATCGCGAGCGCCCGCGGCACGACGCGGTCGAGATACGAGGGGAACGCCTCCCAGCCGGCGTCGCCGTGGGTGCGCATGTAGGACCACTGGTTGTCCAGATCGAGCGACAGGCTGGCCTTGAGTCGTCCACCGGCAGCCGCGGTGCCGCCACCGCGGGCCTCGCGCCCCCCGTCCGTCCCGCCGGCCGTCACGGCGGCGGCTCCTCCTGGTTCAGCCGCAGGGCGACGCGGTCGGCGAGGCCGACCGTCTCGTCGACGTTCAGCGTGCCGTTGACGATGTTGGCCGAGCTCGCCAGGTGCAGGCCGGGCACCGAGGTGACGATCGGCGGCAGGCGGGCCGAGCGGCCGAGCGTCGCCAGCGCCATCACCTGGCGCACCCGCGACACGCGGAAGCAGAGCACGTCGCCGCCATCGCCGGTATCGAGGTCCGGGTAGAGGCGCTTGAGGCCGGCCAGGAAGCGCTTCCTCACCGTCGCGTCGGAGGCGTCGAAGAACGGGTCCCCGGGATCGAGATAGCGCGGCAGGTAGACCAGCGTGTGGCCGCCGAGGTGCGCCGGCTCGACCAGCGCCGACATCTCGATCACACCGGTGAAGGGGAGGCCGTCGTCGAGCAGGTTGGTGACGTAGAAGCCGGCGAGCGGCCGGCGCAGCAGCAGCGAGGCGCACACGATCCCGAGATAGCGCACGCCGAGCAGCCGCCGGCGCTCCTCCGCCGCCAGCCCCTGGCAGACGCGCGCGGCGAGCGGCGCGGCGAGGGTCACCACCGCCTGGTCGAAGCGCAGCCGCGTGCCGTCCCCCAGCCGCACCGCGATGCGCTCGTTGATGTCGTCGTCGCTGACTCCCT
>JASLEW010000895.1 GCA_030150965.1 Thermoanaerobaculia bacterium
CGCCTGCCCGGGTGCCAGGATCGGCAGGCGTCCCTGGCGGCGGCGCTCACCGCCCTCGCCAGGGGGGCCGGCGCGGGACAGGGCGCGGCGGCGGGGGAGCCGCAGCGGGCCGAGGGGCGGCCGGCGCGGGCCGGGCCCGCCGGCGGATCGGGGGAGCGGGAGCCCGGCGGCGCACCGCGTGAGGACGAGCCCGCCGGCGGGCCGAGGGAGCGGGAGCCCGGTGGCGCACCGCGGCCTGCCGGCCTGCCGCGGCGGAGGGGGCCCTCGGTCCTCACGCCGGGCGGCGCGCCGGGCCGCCGGCCCGCTCGCCTGCTGGAGGTGCGGCACCTGTCCGCCAGGGTCCCCGGATGCGCGGCGCCGCTCTTCTCGGATCTGAGCCTCGCGCTCCGCGAGCGGGACCGCGTCCTCCTGACCGGCGCCTCGGGAGCGGGCAAGAGCACCCTGGCCGCCCTGCTCGCGGCCGGCCTGACGCCGGGCCACCACGCCGGAGACCGCGCCCCGAAGGCGCGCCGGCCGGCGCCCCTGCCGTCCGTGGACGCCCTGCCCGGGAGCCTCCTGCTCCTCCGCGGCCTGGACCCCGCGGCCTGGGGCCGCGCCGGCTGGCGGCGCCGCATCGTGGCGGTGCCGCAGCTCCACGCCAACCACCTGTTCGCCGACAGCCTCGCCTTCAACCTCCTCTGCGGGCGGGGCTGGCCGCCCGCGCCGGCGTCCCTGGCGGCGGCCGAGGCGCTCTGCCGCGACCTCGGCCTCGGCGGGCTCCTCGACCGCCTGCCGCGGGGCATCGAGGAGCGAGTGGGCGAGGCCGGCTGGCAGCTCAGCGACGGCGAGGCAAGCCGCGTCTGCCTGGCGCGAGCGCTGCTCCAGGACCCGGACCTGCTGATCCTCGACGAAAGCCTGGCGGCGCTGGACCCGGAGGGGAGGCTGGCGGTGCTGGAGATGCTGGGCCGGTGGAGCGGCGCGGTGATCCTGATCGGTCACGACGAGGCGCCGTAGCAGGGCGGCCCCAGCGTTGGAGCCGGCCAGACCGGCGGTCAGCTCAGGTCGGTGCCGCCCGGGAGGCCCGACCTACGCCCACATCACCCTGGAGAAGTCGCAATCCCGCCGTACTGAGCAGGTCCGTTCTGCCGGTCAGGTCGCGGGCGGCCTCAACTTCTTAACGCCTCAGAAGTCGCAGTCTCAATCCCACTGTACCGATCAGGTCAATTCCGCCCTGGTCTTGGTACTCACTATCCTCATTGCCGCCATGGCCAAGTCGCAATCCCACCGTACCAAGCAGGTCAATTCCGCCAATATCGGCAAGGATTCCCAGACTCTCGCTTTGCGTGACAAGGTCGCAATCCCACCGTACCGATCAGGTCAATTCCGCCGGTCCTCTGCCCCACCCTCACCTACCCCGAGGAGTCGATGTCGCAATCCCACCGTACCGATCAGGTCAATTCCGCCTGTCGTGGGCACGGCGGATTACCCCGCGTTCCACAATCTGCCTTCCATGTCGCAATCCCACCGTACCGATCAGGTCAATTCCGCCGTCATGGCATTCGATGCTGTGAGCGCCATTTCCAACCAGTCGCAATCCCACCGTACCGATCAGGTCAATTCCGCCTCGTCGTCTATGGTTGGAGTGGTTGGGGGAGGCTCGCCTTTCCCTGTCGCAATCCCTCCGAACCGATCAGGTCAATTCCGCCTCCCGCCCTCGCAAGCCTCTGAAGCCGCAACGTCTATCGGGCCGATTCGTGTTACCTCCTTTCCGCCTGGCTCTCCAGCCTTCTCCGGGCTCGGCATCTGAGCTGCCTCGTCCTTGCCAAGTAACTCTCCCGCATAGACTTACCCGGCTGCGTGTCACCTCCCCGCCAAAATGGCGCCGGAGCGCTGGCATGAGAATCGCTCCATTGGACTTAGCGCCTTCTCCCCGCGGCAGCCGGGTCAGCCGGGACTGGCCGGCGCCGTCCTCAAGCCGCTGACCCGCTCGTTCGCGGAAGCATCGCACACTTGCGCGCTTGCCGAGACCACCGAATGGAGCACAGGTGCCGCCCAGCTCCAGCTTCACCGGCAAGGCCTACAGCGTGAACGGCACCGGCCGGCGCCAGGCCCGCCGGAAGTAAAGACCCGCTTCGCGGATCAATGTCGTGACGCCAGCGCCGCCGGCACCGCCGGCGCCGCCGCGATCGGCGCCATCGGAGCCCACCGGCCACGTCTCCTGGCGACCTGTCGCCTGTGCCGCATGCGGAGCGCCGCCGGCCGGCAGCCGCTCGCCCGGCGCCGCCGTGCCCGCCCCGGCGCCTGCTCCGTCCTTCTCGGCTCCCGCCGCTCCCGCCGCTGCCGCCGGCCGCCACGCTCCTCCCGGCTCCACACTCGCACCCGTTCCTCCACCATCCTCGACCGCCGCCATCACGCGCGACCACGCCGCCATCCCCTCCGCATGCATCGACCAGCGCCGGAGGTTCTTCATGCCGTCGCCCAGCAGCTGCACCGCCTGATGGGCCTTGCCGCCGGCCAGGTACGCCTCGGCCAGGTCGAGGCTCACCAGCGCCGCCTCCTGGTGATAGAACGACCACCGCAGCTCCTCCCACATCGCCGCCAGTCCCCGCTCGGCCGCGGCCAGCTCGCCCAGGCGCCGGCAGATCCGCGCCTCCAGCCAGGGGAGCAGGAGGTACGGCTGGGTGTCGGTCAGCTGCCGGTAGAGCCGCCGGCTCGCCTCCAGCAGCTCCAGCGCCTGCCAGCTCATGCCGCCGTCGTTGAGGAACCAGATGAGGCCGTGCCGCGCCGCGAGATCGAGGTGCAGGTCCCGCCCGGGCTCGATCAGCGCCAGCGCGCGCTCGGCGGTCATCACCCCGTCCACCGGACGCTCATGGCCGATGGCCTGCGACAGCAGCTGCAGCACCCGCCCCGCCTCGTGCCGCTCGCCGAGCACGCGGTAGGTGGCGAGGGCGCGCCGCAGCCGCGCCACGGCCAGCCCGTTCTCGCCCTGGTCGAGGTCGATCCGCGCCTCCAGCACGCGCAGACCGGCGCGCTCCAGCGCGTCGCCGCTCGCCGCCTCGGTCTCGTCGCGCGCCCGCTGCAGGCACGCCCGCG
This sequence comes from Thermoanaerobaculia bacterium, assembly GCA_030150965.1. Lineage (GTDB taxonomy): Bacteria > Acidobacteriota > Thermoanaerobaculia > Multivoradales > UBA5704 > JASLEW01. The sequence goes on from JASLEW010000895.1 coordinate 3,073, forward strand.
CGGCGTCCGCGTGCCCATAGAGGCACAGCGTGTCCGCCTCGACCGCCCAGGCGCGGGCGCGCAGGTCGCGCACCTGCGCCTCCGGATACCGCCCGGCCGGCAGCCGGTCGAGCACCGCCAGCGCCAGGTCCACCGCCTCGGCCGCGCCGAGCGGCTCCGCCGGCACGGGCGCCGGCTCGTCGTCCGTCACCCGCACCTCGTCGAGCAGCCGGCCGGCCACCGCCAGCCGGTGGAAGCGCCCCTCCTCGGTCACCAGCCGCAGCCGCTCGGCGGCCGTCGCGGTGCCGCGCAGCTGCGCCCAGCAGGCCGCCGCGGCCAGCTGCTCCTCGCGGGCGGCCAGGAGGGCGGCACGCGCGGCGC
>JASLEW010000906.1 GCA_030150965.1 Thermoanaerobaculia bacterium
CCGGCGCGCCCGCCGGGGTCGCCGGCGCGGCGGCCGGACCGGCCGAGGCATAGGGCGCCAGCTTGGCGATCTTCGACGCGGAGAGCCCGGCGCGGCTCAGGTCCTCGACCGTGGCGTAGGGGCGCGCGGCGACGATCTTCCTGGCCGTCGCGGCGCCGACCCCGGGCAGGGTCGCCAGGTCCTTCTCGGAGGCGTGGTTGATGTCCACCTTGGGCTGCGACGCCGGCACGCCCAGCGACTTCAGCTTGGCGCCGTTCTGCGCCGTGCCGGGGCCGGCCGCGCCCTGGATCGGCGGGCTGGCCTTGGCCGCGCCGCCCGCCGCGCTGCCCACCGCCACCATCGAGCGCAGCTTGTCGATCGCCTTCGGCGACAGGCCGGCCCGCTGCAGGTCGTCCACGCTGCCGTAGGGCCGGCCGGCGACGATCTTCCTGGCCGTCGCGGCCCCGACCCCCGGCAGCGTCTGCAGGTCCTTCTCGCTCGCCGAGTTGATGTCCACCGGCGTCGCCGGCGCCGCCTTGCCGGCGGCCCAGGCGGGCGCCGCGCCGGCCGCGGGGAGCAGCAGCACCAAGGCCACGAGGGCCGGCGCCAGCGCGGCGGCGGCAAGTCGCGGCAGGGAAACCTTGCCCAGAGCGCTCATATCCTTCGTCCTCCTCCTGAAGATAAGGTCGTTCCGCAACTTCATCGGAAACGGAGAAACCAGTGGCGGCAGCCTATCGCATCTCCGGCACGGCTTGAAGCCCGCGGGCGGAGCGGCGGTGCGCCGCTTCCGCGTGGCCGGATGGAGCACCGCCCAGAGAACGGGCAGGACGGGTGGCGGCGGCGGGCTCAGAGGCGGGATCAGAGATAGTTGGCCGGGTCGCCGGTCTGGAACACCACCACCCGCTCGCCCTCGGCGAAGGCCCCCTCGGCGGCGAGGTCGAGGGCGGCGGCCAGCGCCGCGGCCCCCTCCGGGCCCAGGCGCAGCCCCTCCTCGCGGGCGGCGCGGGCGGTCACCTCCGGCAGGCGCTCCTCGGCGACCGCCAGCGCCCGGCCCGCCGACTCGCGCAGCGCCCGCAGCACCAGGAAGTCGCCCAGGGCGCGCGGCACCCGCAGGCCCCAGACGCGGGTGTCGGGATGCTCCCACGGCGCGGCGCTCTCCTCGCCGCGCTCGAAGGCGCGCACGATCGGCGCGCAGCCGGCCATCTGCACCGCCACCAGGCGCGGCTGGCGCAGCCCCACCAGCCCCAGGCGGCGCAGCTCGGCGAACGCCTTCTGCATGCCGACGATGCCGGTGCCGCCGCCGAGCGGGTAGACGATCCAGTCGGGCAGCTCCCAGCCGAGCTGCTCGGCCAGCTCCAGGCCCATCGTCTTCTTGCCCTCGGCGCGGTAGGGCTCGCGCAGGGTGGAGAGGTTCCAGAAGCCCTCGCCTCCCCGGGCCAGGAGCCCGGCGGCCTCGACCAGGGTGCCCGGCGAGGTCAGCACCTCGGCGCCGTGATCGCGGCAGCGCGCCGCCACCACCGGCGGCGTGTCGGCGGGGAGCGCCACCCGCGCCGGCAGGCCGGCGGCGGCGGCGTAGGCGGTGAGCGCCAGCGCCGCGTTGCCGGCGCTCGCCAGCTGCACCCCGGGCGCGCCCAGCTCGCGCGCCCGGTTGACCGCCAGCGACAGGCCGCGCGCCTTGAACGACCCGGTCGGGTTGGTGGCCTCGTCCTTGAGCCACAGCTCGGCGCCCGCCGCGGGCGTCCGCCGCAGGCGCAGCAGCGGCGTCGCCCCCTCCCCCAGGTCCACCCGGCGCTCCGCGGCCGCCACCGGCAGCAGCTCGCGGTAGCGCCAGAGGCTCCACGGCCGCTCCGGCAGCGCCCGCCGCAGCCGCTCGCCGCGCCGCGGGTCCAGCGCATACTCGACCAGCCACGGCGCGCCCGCCGGCGACAGGAAGGCCGGCGCATCGAGCGGCGCGGTCTCGCCGGTGCGCGAGCAGACCAGGTGCGTGGCCCAGCGCTCCTCCCCCACCGCTCCGGGCATGGGGGGGGTGCCGGGCATTCCGCCCGCGCCGCCCGGCCGCTCCTCGCCCAACGCACCCGCTGCTTCAGCCATCGTCGTCGCTCCTCGTCGGTCCTCGCTCCGGTCGCCGGCCCTGGACCTCGAAGCCCGGTCCAACCGGCTCTCAGGATGTCGGGCGGATCTCCGGATCAAGGGCTGCCCGCCGCCGCCAGCGCCCGCTCCTCCAGCACCCGCAGGCGGGCGAGCGGCTCGCGGAACTTGGCGAGCAGCGCCACGTTGGCGCGCACCGCCGGGGTGGTCACCGGGGCGCTGCCCTGGAGGCCGCGGCGGAAGTCCTCGATCTCGCGCTCTGCCGCCGCCCTGCGGGCGGGGTCGGCCTCGGCCTCGGCGGCGCGCCGCATGTGGGCGAGCAGCGCCTCGCGGCCCGCCGCCACCTTCTGGAAGAGCGCCTGGTTGGTCGCCGCCGCCTCGGCCTCCAGCACCCGCTCGCGCACCCAGGCGTACTCCTTGGGATTGGCGTGCAGCTCCTGGGCGGCGCGCAGGTCCGCCGCCGCCGGCGCGCCGGCCTCGCGGATGCGGCTCTCGCGCTCGCGCACCTGGAGGTAGAGCCGCACCTGGGCGGCGCTGAGCCGCCCGTCCGCCGGCGGCGCGAAGCTCGCTGCCGCGGCCTCCCGCACCACCTCGGCGGTCCCCTTGGCCCGCGAGCGGTCGCGGATCGCCGCCCGGTCGTCGGCCGGCCGGCAGCCGCCGGCGGCAGCGCCGACGGTGACCAGCAGCAGGGTCCACAGGGCGGCGCGGGGCGGCGCCGCGGGACCGGAGGGCCCAGACCTCATCGACCTCATCGACCTCGTTGACCTCATCGCCCCCACCAACCCGATCGGTGCCGCCGGCATCCTCGGGGCGGCGCCGCCGGGCGGCGCGAATGGCGCTGGCGTCGCCTGCGCCCGCCGCGCCG
>JASLEW010000916.1 GCA_030150965.1 Thermoanaerobaculia bacterium
ATTGGGCGCCGGGGACGCCCGGTGCCCAAGCCGCCGAATCCGCCGCGCCCGCCCCGGATGGCGCCGCGCCCGCCGCCGACGGCGCTCCGCGCGCCGCGGACGGCGCTCCGCTCAACGAGCGCCTCGCGACCGGCCGCGGCCGCCTGCAACAGCAGCTCGCCGCGCGCCAGGGCGCCGCCAGAAGGAGGCCGACGTGAACGGCGGCGCCGGCGGCATCGCGGTGATCGGCATGAGCGGTCGCTTTCCCGGGGCCGCGTCGGTGGCGGAGCTGTGGGCGAAGCTGCGCGCCGGCGAGAGCGGGATCAGCCGGCTGAGCGACGAGGAGCTGCTGGCCGCGGGGGTGAGCGAGGCGGAGCTGCGCGACCCGCGCTACGTCAAGGCGGCCGGGGTGCTGGGCGGGGCGGAGATGTTCGACGCCGGGATGTTCGGGCTGACGCCGCGCGAGGCGGAGGTGATGGACCCGCAGCTGCGGGTGTTCCTGGAGTGCGCCTGGGAGGCGCTGGAGGACGCGGGCCACGACCCGGAGCGCTTCGCCGGCTGGATCGGCGTCTACGCCGGCGCGGCGGTGGGCAGGTACCTGTGGATGAACGTGGCGCGCCATCCCGAGGCGCTGGCGGCGGTCGGCAGCTTCCAGGCGATGATCAGCAATGACAAGGATTATCTGCCGACCCAGGCGAGCTATCGGCTGAACCTGCGCGGCCCGAGCATCGGCGTGCAGACCGCCTGCTCGACCTCGCTGGTCGCCATCCATCTCGCCTGCCAGGCGCTGCTCTGCTTCGAGTGCGACATGGCGCTGGCCGGCGGGGTCTCGGTCAGCATCCCGGAGCGCCAGGGCTACCTCTATCAGGAGGACGGGTTGGCGTCGCCGGACGGCTGCTGCCGGACGTTCGACGCGCGGGCGGCGGGGACGATCCGCAGCAACGGCGCGGGGATCGTGGTGCTGCGCCGGCTGAGCGACGCGCTGGAGTCGGGCGACCGGGTGCTGGCGGTGATCCGCGGCTCGGCGATCAACAACGACGGCTCGTCGAAGGTCGGCTTCACCGCCCCGAGCGTCAGCGGCCAGGCGGAGGTGATCGCGGCGGCGCAGGCGGTGGCGGGGGTGACGCCCGAGACGATCAGCTACGTCGAGGCGCACGGCACGGCGACCAGCCTGGGCGATCCGATCGAGGTGGCGGCGCTGACCCAGGCGTTCGGCATCGCCGGCCGGCCGGGGACCTGCGCCCTGGGCTCGCTCAAGAGCAACCTGGGCCACCTCGACGCGGCGGCCGGCGTGGCGGGGCTCATCAAGACGGTGCTCGCGCTCTGGCACGGCGAGCTGCCGCCGAGCCTGCACTACGAGGCGCCGAACCCGCGGATCGACTTCGCCTCCGGCCCCTTTTTCGTCAACGCCGCCCTCCGCCCGTGGCCGGCGGGCGCCACGCCGCGGCGGGCGGGGGTGAGCGCCTTCGGCATCGGCGGCACCAACGCCCACGTGGTGCTGGAGGAGGCGCCGCAACCGACAGGATCGGCGGCCGCGGACCCCGCGGAGCCAGCAGCATCGGCGGCCGAGCGTCCGCATCCGGCCGATCCCTTGGCTCCCATGGCTCCGATAGCCTCCATGGCCCCGGTAGCTCCCACGGCCCCCGTAGCTTCCATGGCGCCCATGGATCCCCTGGCTCCGATCTCGCCACGCCCTGGTGCCGGCGAGCACGGCCCCTGGCAGCTCCTGGTGCTCTCGGCTCGCAGCGAGGCGGCGCTGCGCGCGTCCGCGGCGCGCCTGGCCGAGCACCTCGCCGGTGGCCCGGGAGGTGGTCCGGCGCTGGACCGGGAGGCCGGCGGCGGGGGAGACGACGTGCCCTCGCCCGGCGCGCGGTTCATGGCGGCGGCGGGGCCCGGTGCTCGGCCCGCGCTGGCGGACGTCGCCTACACCCTCCAGACCGGCCGCCGCGCGCTGGAGTGGCGCTGGGCGGCCCCGGCGCGCGGCCACCAGGAGGCCCGCGCGCGCCTCCGCGAGGCGGCGCGGGACGCGCCGCTGACCGAGAGCCTGCGCCAACGGCCGGAGGTGGCGTTCGTCCTGCCGGACCTGGCCGCGCCGCAACCGGGGTTGGGCGCCGGCCTCTACGCCGCGCAACCGGTCTTTCGCCAGGCGGCCGACGAATGCTGCGGCCTCCTGGAGCCGGCCCTGGGCGCCGAGGTGCGGCGCTTCCTCAGCTCCCGGCCGGCCGGCGGCTCCCGGGCGGCGGTCCAGCCTCCGGGCGAGCCGAGCGGTCGGGCCGAGCCGGGCGGCCCAGGCGAGTCGAGCGGTAGGGGCGAGCCGAGCAGTCCGAGCGAGCCGAGCGGTCCTGGAGCCCCTGGCGGTCCGGCCTCCGCGGACGCCTGGAGGCTGGCGCTGCCGGCGCACTTCGTCCGCGGGTACGCCCTGGCCCGCCTGTGGATGAGCTGGGGCGTCGAGCCGCAGGCGCTGCTCGGCCACGGTGCCGGCGAGGATCTGGCCGCCTGCCTGGCCGGCGTGCTGCCGCTCGCCGCCGCCCTCCAGCTGAGCGTGCTGCGTGGCCGGTTGGCGGCCCTCACCTGCTCCCGCGAGCCCGCGGCGGCGGCCGGTGCGCAACCGATCCTCGAGCAGCTGCGGCAAGTGGTCCGGGACGCGCGCCCGCAGGCGCCGCGGATCCCGCTCGTAGCCGCCGTCACCGGCCGCTGGGCCGAGTGGGAAGATCTGGTGCAACCCGAGGCCTGGGTGCGCCCGGCGCCCGCCGGCCTCGCCGATGCCGCCGGCCTGGCCTGCCTGTTGGAAGAGCCGGCGAGGGTGCTCCTGGAGGTCGGCCCGCGGAGCGGCCTGGCGCGGGCCGCCGCCGCGGCGGTGGCACC
>JASLEW010000924.1 GCA_030150965.1 Thermoanaerobaculia bacterium
CGCCGCCCGCCTGGAGCAGGTCCGCCGCCGGCCGCACCGCACCTGGCTCGCCGGCCGCGCCGCCGCGCGCCGCGCCGCCCGCCGCTACTCGTGGGAGGGGGTCGCCGACCGCTACGCCGAGCTGCTCGCCGGCCTGGCGGCACGGCGTTGATCCGCGCTCCCGAGCCGCCTGGCGCCGCGGATTCCCTCGGCCATCGCCGACGGGGAGCTCCTGAGCTTGCCGCCTCCGCAACCGCCTCGGCCCCGCAGGCTGCCGCACCAGCCCAGCCGGCGCAGAATTTGCAAAAGAGTTCACACCAGCAGCTGGGAATCAGGCCGTGGGGCCGCCAGGCCGGAGGACGGCGCGGGACGACCGGCGGCAGCGGGTTGCAGACCCAGGGCCCTCGGAAGCTTCGTTGGCCGTCCACCGGCTCCCGCCGCCGGCGGGCCGCCGGGGCCGGCCAGGGCTCGGCCCTCCGGCGGTGATGCCCAGCAGGCTGCTGAAAAATCCCGCACGCCGCGCTGCGCCCTGCGGGTTGCGGCGGCGCGGGGCCGTCTGCGGCGTTTCCGCTCCTCGACGATGTCCCGGCATCGCCTGCGTCGCGGCGCCTGGCATCCGGCCCCGCGGCGCTCGCGCCGCTCGGGTCGTGACGCACGGCCTTTTTCAGCAGCCTGCTAGACGGAAAAGACCTTTGACACGTTACAATCAACAGCCTCTGGAGAGGACGAGGCCTTATCTGAGCTCGACCGCATGCTGAAAGAACGGGCCCGCATCCTTGCGGCTTCAATCTTTCTTCTCGATTTAGCGCTTGTCGCGATCGGTTTCCTGCTGGCCTTCTCGCTGCGCAGCTGGCTGCTGCCGCGCGTCGTGCCGCAGGCATTTCCGGCGCGGCTCTATCCGCTCGGCGATTATCTGCCGCTGCTGCCGATGGCGCTCGCCATCTGGGGCGTCCTGCTGCTGCTGTCGGGGCGCTACCGCTCGCAGCGCACCGTGCCGCTGCTCGACGAGGCCTGGGCGGTGCTGCGCGTCGGCGCCGGCGGCACGGTGCTCTTCACCCTCGCCCTCTTCATCTTCCGCATCGACGCGCACCTGCTCGGCAACGATCAGGTCAGCCGCGCCTGGGTGCTGCTGTTCGGCGTCTTCGCCACGCTGCTGCTGCTGTGCGAGAAGCTCTTCCTGCGCATCAGCTCGCGCTACGTGCGCTCGCGCGGCTTCAACTACCGCACCGTGCTCATCGTCGGCACCAACCCCGCGGCGCTCAAGATCGCCGATTCCATCCACAGCCACCGCTTCTGGGGGTACCGCATCCTCGGCTTCGTGGTCAACGGCCACCCGCCGCAGCAGTCGTGGCCCGGCCGCTACCCGATCCTCGGCGAGATCAAGCACATCCCGCACATCATCGAGAGCAACGTGGTGGACGACGTGATCTTCGCCGTCAGCCGCCGCGATCTGGACCGCCTGGAGGACCTGTTCCTGAGCCTCCAGGAGCAGGGCATCCGCACCCGCTTCGCGGTCAACCTCTTCCCGCACACCCAGGCGCGCGTCGAGCTGGAGGAGCTCGACGGCATCCCGCTGCTGTCGTTCGCCACCGGCCCGACCAGCCAGCTGCTGCTGATGACCAAGCGCGGCCTCGACGTCGCGCTGTCGGCGCTGCTGCTGCTGCTCGGGCTGCCGGTGGTGGCGCTGATCGCCACGCTCATCAAGGTCACCTCGCACGGCGACGTGCTGTTCCGCCAGACCCGCTGCGGGCTGAACGGCCGGATCTTCACCCTTTACAAGTTCCGCACCATGGTTTCGGACGCCGAGCTGCGGCGCCAGGACCTGGAGCACCTCAACGAGATGAACGGGCCGGTGTTCAAGCTGCGCAGCGACCCGCGGGTCACCGCCTTCGGCCGGCTGCTGCGGCGTTTCAGCCTCGACGAGCTGCCGCAGCTGTGGAACGTGCTGCGCGGCGACATGAGCCTGGTCGGGCCGCGCCCGCCGATCCCCGACGAGGTCGCCCGCTACCAGCGCTGGCAGCGCCGCCGGCTGTCGATGAAGCCCGGGCTCACCTGCCTGTGGCAGGTCAGCGGGCGCAACCAGATCGACTTCGATCAGTGGATGCAGCTCGACCTGGAGTACATCGACTCCTGGTCGCCGCTGCTCGATCTCAAGATCCTGCTGCGCACCATCCCGGCGGTGCTGTCGGGCCGCGGCGCCTCCTAGGCTACCGCCGGGCCGTGGCGGGAGTGACCGCCGCCGGCGTGCGGCGCCCGGCCGGCAGCTCGCCGCGCGCCAGGCCGAGGGTCGCCTCCACCACCGCCGCCAGCGGCGCCGCGTCGGCCAGCCCGCGGCCGGCCAGGTGGAAGGCGGTGCCGTGATCGACCGAGGTGCGCAGGAAGGGGAGGCCCAGCGTCCAGTTGGTGGCCAGGCCGAAGGCGGCGGTCTTGACCGCGACCAACCCCTGGTCGTGGTAGAGCGCCAGCACCCAGTCGAACTCGCCGCGCCGGGCGCGGGCGAAGAGCGAGTCGGCGCTCTCCGGGCCGCGCACGTCGGCGCCCCGCTGCCGCGCCCGCGCCACCGCCGGCGCCAGCAGCTCGCCGTCCTCGCTGCCCAGCAGGCCCCCCTCGCCGGCGTGCGGATTGAGGCCCGCCAGGGCGATGCGCCCGCCGGCGTGGCGGTCCAGGCAGGCGAGGGCCTCGTCGAGCGCCCGCGGCGTGACCGCCGCCAGCGCCGCGGCGAGCGGCAGGTGGACGGTGAGCAGCGCCACCTGCAGGCCGGGCGCGAGGAACGCCATCAGGTAGTCGCGGCCGTAGCGCTCCAGGCCGCAGGCCGCCGCCAGGTAGTCGGTGTGGCCGCGGAAGTCCGGCAGGAGATGCCGGGCGATCGACTCCTTGCTCACCGGCGCCGTCACCAGGGCGTCCGCCACCCCCTGCCGCACCAGGGCGATGCCGGCGTCGAGCGCCGCCATGGCGCCGGCGGCGTCGGCCGCCCCCGAGCGGCCGAGGTCCAAGGTGCGGCGCACCCCCACCGGGTCGAGCACCGGCACCACGCCGAGATCGGAGCCGGCGGAGCGAGCGGAGCCATCGCCGCCGCTGGCACCGCCCCAGGGCGGCAGCGCGTCGAGCTCGGCCCGCGACGGCGTCCCGGACAGGTAGTGCAGACGGTCCCAGGGGAGGTCCGCCAGCGTCCGGGGGCGCAGCGCTTCGAGCGCCGCCCGCTCGGCGACCACCAGCGGCTGCCAGCCGCCGGCCGCCGCGCCGGCGTGGCGCCCGGCCAGCAGCTTGAGCAGGATCTCCGGCCCGATCCCCGCCGGATCGCCCTGGGTGAGCAGCAGGCGGAGGGGCCGAGTGACGCCCGCGAAGGCCGGCGGCCCGGCCTCGGCCTTAGGGATCACCGGGGGCTGCCGCCGGGGTCGCGCCTCCGGAGGGACCGCAGTGTCCCCAGGGTCCCCGCTCAAGGCTCCGAGGGCTCGGCGCTGCGCCGCGGCCGGCGCTTGAGCTCCTCTTCCTTGAACATGTAGCGGATGCTGTGCTTCTGGATCAGCAGGTTCGGCCCGGCGTGGCGGTTGAGCTTGAGCGCGCCCTTGTCGTACCACTCGATCCAGCCGTGCAGCTCCTCGTCGTTGTCCAGGATCAGCACCATCGGCGTCTTCGCCGCCATCTGCTTGAGGTAGTAGAACTCCTCGGCATTGGTCTGCTCGGGCGGCGACTGCTTGCGGCGCACGCTGCGCGAGGGCAGATCCTTCTTGAGCTCGTTCATGTCCGGGCGGATGAGTCTGCGATTGGCCATGTCGGCTTTCATTTTCTATCCAAGCTCGGATTCGGCCGGCAACACCGGCAGGTGCGGCGCGCTTGGCCGCCCTTCCGGGTTCCTGGTCTTGTATTGATCGTCTTCGTAGGCCAGGCAGCAGAGGAGCCTCCCGCACTGGCCGGAGATCTTCGACGGGTTGAGCGACAGGCTCTGGCGCTTGGCCATCTGGATGGAGATGGGGCGGAAGTCCTTGAGCCAGGTCGAGCAGCAGAGGGTGCGGCCGCAGATGCCGACGCCGCCCACCAGGCCGGCCTCGTCGCGCGCGCCGACCTGGATCATCTTGACCCGCACCGAGAAGCGGCTCGACAGGTCGCGCACCAGCTGCCGGAAATCGACCCGGCCGTCGGAGGTGAAGTAGAAGGTGGCCTTCTTGCCGCTGAGCGAGAACTCGACCAGCGACACCTTCATGTCGAGGCCGAGGGCGCGCGACCGCTCCTGGGCGAACAGCTTGGCGGTCATCTCGTTCTGCCGCTGGCGCTCGTGGGCTGCCGTATCGGCATCGTCGGCCAGGCGCAGGACCGGCCTGGCGCCCGACTTCTGGCAGGGCTTGAACACCGGCATCGGCGACCGCTCGACCCGGCCGAGCGCCGGCCCGCCCTCCAGCTCCACCACCACGCGGTCGCCGAAGGCGTAGATCCGGCCGGCGGTGGCGCAGAGCGTCACGTTGGTCTCCTCGCGGAACCGCACGCCGACGTAGCTATCCTCGACGGCGGTGGACATGCCCTTGAAAGCGCAGCCGTTGCATCCACTCATGATCGGTGCCTTCCCATCCTCCTCGGCGACGGCGACTCCGTCCTATGCAGGATGAATACCAGCTGAACGGTATCACGCCCCATCGGCGGCGGCGCCGGCTTCGCTGGCGCCGCTCGCTCCACCGGCGCCGGCTCCACTGGCTCCGCCGGCTCCAGCAGCCGCGCGGGTGAGGTCGAGCACCCGCCGGCCGATGTCCCGGCGGTAGATCTTGCCGGGCCATTGGATCTCCGCGGCGGCGGCATACGCCTTCTTGAGCGCCCCCAGGAGGTCGGGGCCCAGGGCGCAGACCGAGAGCACCCGGCCGCCGGCGGTGAGCAGCTCCCCCTGGGGCCCGCGCCGGGTGGCGGCGTGGAAGACCTCCACCCCCGGCGCCAGGGGGCCGGAGAGCCCCTCGATGACCTCGCCGGTGACCGGCCGGCCGGGGTAGCCCTGGCTGGCGAGCACCACGCAGGCCGCCGCCTCCTTGCGGAAATGGAGCCGCCGGTGGACGTCGAAGTCGCCCGCCGCCGCCGCGGCCAGGACCGGCAGCAGGTCGTCCTCGAGGCGCAGCAGCAGCACCTGCGCCTCGGGGTCGCCGAAGCGGGCGTTGAACTCCAGCACCCGGGGGCCGTCGGCGGTCAGGATCATCCCGGCGTAGAGGACGCCGACGAACGGCCGCCCCTCCTCGGCCAGGCCGCTGATGGTGGCGCGCATCACCGTCTCGACGATCTCGGCCGCCGCCTCGCTGGAGGGCAGCCCCACCGGGCTGTGCGAGCCCATGCCGCCGGTGTTGAGGCCGGTGTCGCCGTCGCCGATGCGCTTGTAGTCCTTGGCGATGGCGAGCGGCAGCAGGCGGCTGCCGTCGGAGAGCGCCATGAAGGAGACCTCCTCGCCTTCCAGGAACTGCTCGACGACGGCGCGGTCGCCGCTGGCGCCAAAACGGCGCTCCTCGAAGAGCGCCTGGATGGCCGTCTCCAGCTCGGCCTCGTCGGCGGGGATGATGACCCCCTTGCCCGCCGCCAGGCCGTCGGCCTTGATCACCACCGGCAGGCCGAAGCGGCCGGCCGCGGCGCGCGCCTCGGCGGCATCGTGGACCACCTCGAAGGGCGCGGTCGGCAGCCCGTGCCGCTCCATGAACTGCTTGGCGAAGACCTTGCTGCCCTCGATCTCGGCGGCCAGCTGAGCGGGACCGAAGATCGCCAGGCCGCGGCGGGCGAACTCGTCGGCGATGCCCAGCGAGAGCGGCAGCTCCGGGCCCACCACGGTGAGGTCGATGCGCAAATCGGAGGCGAAGTCCGCCAGTCGGTGGATCTCCTCGGGAGCCACCGGCACCAGGTCGGCCAGGCCGGCGATGCCCGGGTTGCCCGGCGCGCAGTAGAGATCCCTGAGCAGCGGGCTCTGCCGCAGCTTCCAGCACAAGGCGTGTTCGCGCGCACCGCCACCAATCACCAGGACCTTCATCGGAGCCTCCGCTGATAGTTTTCTGAATGCACCGATTGCCCGTCTTGAACCGGCCCTGCGATCAGAGGTTTCCGGCCTGCTCGAAGCATCGATCGGATCGCCCCCCTCAACCCCTCGGTCCCCTTCCCTCCCCTCCGGGGGGAAGGGGACGCCCCCGCCCCGCTCTTCGACGAAAGTCGCTTCCCTCCGAGGGAGGTTGCTTCCCTTCGACGAAGGTTGCTCCCCTCCGCGGGAGGTCGCTTCCTTCCGAGGAGGGCTGCCTCCCCTGCGAGCAACGCCTCCGGCGGTCTTCAGGTGCCGAGGGCCGTCACCGCCATCACGTCCACGATGTCCTCCACGGACGCGCCGCGCGACAGGTCGTTGATCGGCCGGGCGAGCCCCTGCAGCAGGGGACCCACGGCCCGCGCTCCCGCCAGGCGCTCGGTGAGCTTGTAGGAGATATTACCTGCATCGAGGTCGGGGAAGACGAGGACGTTGGCCCGGCCGGCCACGGCGCTGGCCGGGGCCTTGCGCGCCGCCACCTCCGGCACCAGGGCGGCGTCGGCCTGCAGCTCGCCGTCCACGGCGAAGCCGGGCCGCCGGGCGAGCAGCAGGGCGAGCGCCTGGCGGACCTTGTCGGCGCGCGGGTGGCGGGCGCTGCCGTGGGTCGAGAACGACAGCAGCGCCACCCGCGGCTCCTCGCCGAGCAGGGCCCGGCAGCTGGCCGCCGCCTCCTCGGCGATGTCGGCCAGCTGCTCGGCGGTGGGGTCCGGCACCACGGCGCAGTCGCTGTAGATGAAGCCGCGCCCGTCCGGCAGCAGCATCAGGAAGCAGGAGGAGACGAGCGGCCGGCCGGGGCGGGGTCCCACCACCCGCAGGGCGGCGCGCAGCGTGTCGGCGGTGGTCACCCGCGCCCCCATCACCGCCCCGTCGGCCTCCCCGCGCACCACCCGCAGGGCGGCGAAGTAGAGCGGGTCG
>JASLEW010000925.1 GCA_030150965.1 Thermoanaerobaculia bacterium
CCGCCGCGCGGCCCGACCTCGGTCCTCGGCACCGTCGTGCTGTGGATCGTCGGCATCCTCTTCGTCTTCATCCTCATCACCCACCCGTCCTTCGCCTTGTGGCTGCTGTTCACCCTGCTGTCGGGGGGGCGCAACGACGGCGGCGGAGGGTGGGGGGGCGGTGGCGGGGGAGGCTTCTCGGGTGGCGGCGGGCGCTCCGGCGGCGGCGGCGCCTCCGGGTCCTGGTAGGGGGCAGGCTGGAGAACGGCGCGGGGCTCCCGCCGGCGGCCGGGCCGCCGGCGATCACGAACTGGTGGGGTGCGGGGCCGCGAGGCCGAGACGCTGAGCTGAGAGGAGGTCGCATATGTTCTGGGCGCGCGCCCGCCTGTTGCGGGCCATCGACGTCGGCCAGGTGCGGCAGGCGATCGCCGCCGCCGAGCATCAGACCTCCGGCCACGTGCGGGTGGTCCTCTCTCCCTGGTTCTGGGGCGGCGTGGAACGCGCCGCCGACCGCGCCTTCGCCCGCCTCGGCCTGGGCGGGGCGAAGCAGCGCAACGCGGTGCTGATCTTCGTGGTGCCCGGCCGCCGCCGCTTCGTGGTGCTGGGCGACGAGGGCATCCACGCCCGGGTGGGGCAGGAGTTCTGGGACGACGTGACGGCGGCGGTGGCCGAGCGCTTCCAGAGCGGCGACTTCACCGGCGGCCTGGTCCACGGCATCGAGACCGTGGGCCGCGAGCTGGCCGCCTTCTTCCCCTACGATCCCGCCTCCGCCGAGCCGCCGGACGACGTGGACATCCTGTAGGCCGCCGCGCGAGGGCATAGGTCGCGGCGAGCCGCCGCGGCGGCGCGGGCGGCGGCCCGGGCGGCCCTGGCTCAGCCGTTCTTTTCGGCCACCAGCATGGCGCGGTCGCGGAGCTTCTCGGCGGCCGGCGAGAGCGGCGCGTTGGTGAGGATCTTGTTGATCCGCTCGGTCGCCTTGGTCACGTCGCCGAAGCCCTGGTACAGCACCACCTCGCCGTAGAGGTTGTCGGCCAGGACGTTCAACCGGTCGAGCACCGGCACCACGTACTCGCCGTCGGGGAAGCGGCGCAGGTACTCGGCGCCGATCGCCACGTCGTCGTAGCTGTGGGCGACCGACGCCAGCCGCTCGCCGGCCATCTTCTTCATCTCCGGGTCGCGGTCCTGGTTGACCAGCTCCTGGAGCGCCGACAGCTCCTTGAGGATGCCGGTCAGGTTGCGCAGCCCGGCCTGGGCGCGCTTGCCGTAGGCGCTGTCGGGGGCGGAGTTCCAGGCCGTCAGGTACTCGGTGACCGCCTCGGTCTCGACGCCGGTGCGGCTGTAGGCGTCGCCCAGCGCCAGGGCCACCTGCGGCACCTCCGGCGCCTCCGGGAAGTTGCTGACGAAGGCCACCAGGAACGGCGTCTCGAAGACCCCGCCCTTGAACACCTCGAGCGAGCGCGGGTAGAGCGCCTTGCGCTGCGCTTCGAGGTCGGCGATCTCGGCGTTGAGCACCGGGGTGAGCGGCGGCATCGGGCCGGTCGGATCGAGCGACTGCACCTCGGCCAGCTCCTTGCGGTAGGCGCGAATCACCGTCCCGAAGTCGTGCAGCTCGGGGGCGCACGGCCCGGTCTGGTAGCCCGGGATGCGGGCGATGCGCGGCGTGCCCGCGCCCTGCCCGCCCCCCCCGCCCCCCCCGCCCCCCCCACCATAACCGCCGCGCCCGCCGCGGCGCCCGCCCGCGCCGGCCGGCGGGGCGGGGGGGGCGGGTTCGGCGCTCAGCTTCGCCAGGTCGGGACAGCTCGCGGCCTTCTGGTCGCGCAGCTTGTGCAGGCGGGCCAGGCGGATCGAGTCGGCTGTCGGCCCCTTGGGCCAGGTGGCGAGCGCCGCGTCGTAGACGAACTGGCTGGCCGAGGGCGCTTCCTTGGGCGGGGAGAGCATCTCCGCCTTGGCCGAGCCGCCCTGCTGCGGCGGCTGGCGCCGCTTGGGGTTGATCAGGTCCTTGACCCGCTGGCGGGCGGCATAGGCGACCAGGACGTCCTGGGTCTTCTGGCGGAAGCGGTCGGCGCTGCTGCGCTTCTGGATGCTCCAGCCGCCCTTGCGCGCCTCGGCGGCGCGGGTGCGCTCCTCGGCGAAGGGGTGGGTCTGCAGGTAGCCGTACTCGCGCAGCTGCGGCGCCTTGTCCTGCATCAGGATCCAGAGCTCGCGGGCGCCGTCGGGGTCGTAGCCGGCGGCGGCGGCGAGCTGCTGGCCGACCTGGTCGGCCTCGTCCTCCTGGTCGCGGCTGTAGCTGCGGATCATCAGCTCGCCGATGATCAGGCTGGCCGCCGCCGCCCCCTGCACCCGGTTGCCGTCGCCGTAGTCGTAGCCGTAGCGCGGATCGTAGGGCCCCTCGACGCCCTGGCGGGGCGGGTTGCGGGCCGAGCTGATGAGGACACCCGCGACCAGGAGGTTGCCGAGCACGCTCATCAGCATCGCGCGCCGCGACCGGTGCAGGTAGTGCTCCTTGATGACGTGGCCGATCTCGTGGCCGAGCACGCAGGCCAGCATGTTGTCGTCGAGCCCCAGGTCGAGCATGCCGCGGGTGACGAAGATCTGCCCCGCCGGCAGGGCCATCGAGTTGGGCTCCGCCATGTTGATCAGGCCGAAGGTGATCGGGTACTTGGTGTAGTCGGCCTGCTGCGCCAGCTCGTAGCCGATGCGGTTGACCCGCGCCAGCTCCGTCGGGTTGTCGTAGACCCCGAACTCCTCGACCCCCTCGACCCCGGCCTGCACGCTCTCGGTGAAGAACTTCTCGTCGGCGATGCCGATCGGCGGCCCGCCGGCCGCGGCGGCGCCCCTGGCCGCCCCGGCGGCGCCGGACGAGGGCACCGGCATGCCGTAGGCCGGCACCGG
>JASLEW010000937.1 GCA_030150965.1 Thermoanaerobaculia bacterium
GCAGCGCGGCCACGGTCGCGCTGCTCGCCGCCGACGGGCTGCTCGTGTCGATCACGCCAGGAGCCGCCGCCGATCACTGGCAGGACCTGGCGGTGACCGTGGCTCCCTTCGGCGTCCACGACCACGAGCGCATCCTGCGCCGGGTTCGCCGGCTGCAGCGGCTCGCCGATCCCGGCGCGGTGGTCGCCGTGGTGTGGGCGGGCATCCCCGCCTACTTCTCGGATTTCCGCATGGTGGACGAGCTGGGCTACAACGACCGCCACATCGCCCACCTCGGGCCGGCCTTCGCCGTGTCGCGCGACAACTGGCGGGACTTTCGGCCGGGGCACATGAAGTGGGACTACGCCTACGTCATCGACCAGCTGCACCCCGACGTGCTGTTCCAGCTCTGGGAGGAGACCCGCGAGGGCGGCCACGCGGTGGTGCGCCTGCTGCGGGCGCGGGGCTACCGGCGGGTGGGCGACCTGTGGGTGCGGAACGGGTCGCCGCGGGTGCACCTGCCGGCGGCGGGCGGGGAGCCGCCCTCGAATCGGCCGCGCTGAGCTCGGCCGCCGCCGCGCCAAGGTCCCCAGCGGGACGGCGCAGCGTGGCCGTGCCGGGATGGGCCCGATCTCCGCTCCCGCGATTCACGGCGTCCTCAATCGGCGCGTCCGGAGCGACGCGGCGACGAGGGACCAGGCCGATGGGACCTGTCCTGAGCCGCCGGATCGTCGGGAGCGGCGGGCTCCTCGCCCTCCGCCGCCGCGGCGTCCGCCTCCGGCTCGGTGGAAGGTGCCGCCCGCGGGGCGCGGGCGAGGTGGATGAGGGGCGAGGCGGGGTTCACCCAAAGGTCGCCGATCCGGCGGTAGCCGCGGGCGCGCAGGGCGAGGATCGTGGCGCGGCCGCCCCATAGCTGGAGCAGGGCATCGGGCCGCTGCTCGTCGAGCACGTAGGTCATGTTCCACTTGGCGTGGCCGGGCACGAAGCGGTCGAAGGAGTCCTCGTCCAGGTCGGCCGCGGGCGGCCCGTGGGCGATCCGGCGGTCGTTGTAGCCCAGCTCGTCCACCATGCGGAAGTCGCTGAAGTAGGAGGTGATGCCGGCCCAGCTGACGGCCACGGCGGCGCCGGGGTCGGCGAAGCGCCGCAGGCCGCGCAGCTGGCGCAGGATCTCCTGGTACTTGTCGCTGTGCAGCGGCCGGTTGATGCCGGCGAAGCTCCGCCAGTTGTCGCCGGCCTCCTCCGCGAGCCACAGGCCGTTGGCGGAGAGGAGGGCGGCGACGGTCGCCGCGGCCACCGCCGAGCGCGCCAGCCGCGGCGTCCACCACGGCCGCGGCCGCAGGGCGGCCAGGGCCTGGTTGACCAGGGCATTGAAGAGCACGAACACCATCGGCATGACCACCGCCACGAAGCGGTTGGCCCGCACGTCGTCCTCCCAGGCGTCGCCGCCGACGTAGACGCTGTAGGCGCAGCCGAGGGCGAAGAGGAGCGCGGGCAGCGCCAGGGGGCTCCGCCGCGCGCGGCGGAGCTGCGGCAGGGTGCCGACGGCGACCGCGAGGAGAAGCGGCGCGTGCGCGCGGCAGGTGTCGAGCAGCACGCTCATCCCCTTGAGCAGCCGCACGGCGAGCGGGATGCCGGCGAGCTTCAGGTAGTAGGTGTTGGGCAGCACGTCGTGGAAGTAGCGCCAGCGGAAGGCGCCGTAGGCGGTGAGCGACAGCGCCAGGAGCAGCAGGCCGATGAGCCAATCCGGGTGGTGGACGGCGGCGGCGATCCCTCCGTGCCGGGCCGCCGCCGTCCCACGCTCGTCGAGGCGCACCGTCGCCGGCTCGCCGCCGCCGTGGTGGACCGCCGCCGGTCCGCGGCCGCCGCGAGCGGCTTCCGCCCGCGCCCGGCCGGTGGCCGGCTCCTCCGGCTCTCCGCCGCCGTTCCGCCGCTCCTTCCGGCTCTCCGCGCCCTCCCCCGGCTCCGGGGCGCCGCGCTCCCCCACCCGCAGGCCGCCGCCGGTCAGGACGTAGAGCTGCACCGCGGCGACGACCAGGAGCATGTCCAGGCGCAGCAGCACCGCGAGGGCGCCGAGCAGCCAGAGCGCGAGATGCCGGTTGCGCCGGGCGTGGACGATGTCGAGCGCCAGGAGCACCTGGGCGGTGATGAGGAGCGCCTGAAGGCCGGTCTCCATGCCGAGGAGGGTCCAGAAGGCGAGCGGGTAGTAGAAGCCGGTGAGCACCGCGGCCGGCAGCCAGGCGCTCCCCCCGGGCCAGGTGAGATGGCGCAGGACCAGGCGCCGCACCAGGACGACGTTGCCGAGCAGCAGCGCCAGGCAGGCGAGCTGCACCAGGAGCGGGCGGCGGTCGAGCGGCAGCGGCAGCAGGTTCACCGGCACCATCAGCGCCATCCACAGCGGGTGGGTGAAGCCCTCGACCGGCGGGCCGCGGCGCGCCCAGTTGAGACCGTAGCCGTCGACCAGGTTGCGGGCGTAGGCCATGGAGATCATGGCGTCGTCGAACAGGCAGAAGACCCGCCGCCCGGCGAGCAGGAAGGAGGTCCGGAAGATGAGCCAGGCGCCCCAGGCGGTCAGGGCGGCGAGGAGCGCGGCGAGGGCGGCCGGCGGGCGGTGGTGGCGCCGCCCGGGGAGCCAGGGGCGCCGGCGGAGACGGCGCGGTCCGGCCGCGGGCGAGCTCATGCGCGGCGGCCCG
>JASLEW010000004.1 GCA_030150965.1 Thermoanaerobaculia bacterium
CGGCGCGGCGCCGCTCGCCGCCGGCCGCGAGCGCGCCGCCGTGCGGCGCACCCTCACCCGGCGGCGGCGCGACACCGACCCCTCGCCGCGCCGGCCGGCCCAGGAGAACGCTCCCGGATGACGAACGAGACTCCCCGCACCGACCTCGCCAACCTGGCCAGCGCCATCGCCATCACCGGCATGAGCGGGCGCTTCCCGCAGGCGCCGACGCTCGAGCGTTTCTGGCGCAACCTGTGCGACGGCCTGGACGCGATCACGTTCTTCAGCGACGAGGCGGTCGCGGCGTGCGGCGTCGACGCCGCCGTGCTGAGCCGGCCGGACTACGTCAAGGCGCGGGGGGCGCTGGCGGAGGTGGACCGCTTCGACGCCGCCTTCTTCGGCTTCAGCGCCCGCGACGCGGCGCTGCTCGATCCGCAGCAGCGGCTCTTCCTGGAGTGCGGCTGGGAGGCGCTGGAGGACGCCGCCGTCGATCCCTCGGCCTGCGCCGGACGGATCGGGGTCTTTGCCGGCGCCAGCACCAACAGCTACTACCTGTTCCACCTCTTCTCGCGCCGCGACCTGCTCGCCGCCGCCGGCGGGTTCCAGTCCCTGGGCCAGGAGAAGGACTTCCTGGCCAGCCGCGTCTCCTACAAGCTCAACCTGCGGGGCCCGAGCCTGAGCATCCAGACCGCGTGCTCGACGTCCCTGGTGGCGGTGCACGTGGCCTGCCAGAGCCTGCTCAACGGCGAGTGCGACCTGGCGCTGGCCGGCGGCGTGTCGGTGCAGGTGCCGCAGGAGCTCGGCTACCTCTATCAGCCGGGCGGCATCGCCTCGGCCGACGGCCACTGCCGCGCCTTCGATGCGGCGGCGGCCGGGGCGGTGGGCGGCAACGGGGTCGGAGTGGTGATCCTGCGCCGGCTCGAGGATGCGCTGGCGGCGGGCGACGCGGTGCGCGCGGTGATCCGCGGCTCGGCGGTGAACAACGACGGGGCGCAGAAGGTGGGCTTCACCGCCCCCAGCGTGGAGGGGCAGGCGGAGGTCATCGCCGAGGCGCTCGCCGTGGCCGGGCTCGAGCCCGAGGCGATCAGCTACGTCGAGGCGCACGGCAGCGGCACGCCGCTCGGCGATCCGATCGAGATCGCGGCGATGACCATGGCCTTCGGCGAGGGCGGCGCGGACCGCAGGCGCTGCGCGGTGGGCTCGGTCAAGACCAACATCGGCCATCTCGACGCGGCGGCGGGGGTCGCCGGCCTGATCAAGACGGTGCTGGCGCTGGAGCACCGGACGCTGCCGCCCAGCCTGCATTTCGAGCGGCCGAACCCCAAGATCGATTTCGCCCGCTCGCCGTTCTACGTCAACACCGCGACCGTCGAGTGGCCGGCCGAGGGGGAGCCCCGCCGCGCCGGGGTCAGCTCGTTCGGCATGGGCGGCACCAACGCTCACCTGGTGCTCGAAGAGGCGCCGCCGGTCCCGCCATCTCCGCGGGCCCTGCCGACCCCTCCGACCCCTCAGGGCGTTGCCGCGGAGCCGGCGGCGCGCGAGTGGCAGCTGCTGCCGCTCTCCGCCCGCACCGCCGGCGCTCTCGAAGCGGTGAGCGACCGCCTGGCGGCCCATCTCGCGGCCCATCCGGAGCTGTCGCTGGCCGATCTCGCCTCGACGCTGCAGCGGGGCCGCCGGCGCTTCGAGCATCGCAGGATCCTGGTGTGCCGCGAGGTCGAGGAGGCGCGGCGGGCGCTCGCCGGCCGCGACCCGGGGAGCCTGGTGACCACCTGGCAGGAAGCGGTCGACCGCCCGGTCTGCTTCCTCTTCTCCGGCCTGGGCGAGCAGCGCGTGCAAATGGGACGCGCGCTCTACGAGGGGGAGGCGGCCTTCCGGCAGCGGGTCGACCGCTGCGCCGAGCTGCTCGCCCCGGAGCTCGGCGTGGACCTGCGCGCCGTGCTCTACCCGGCCGCCTCCCTGCGGCAGCAGGCGCCGGAGACGCCGGAGAGGCCGGCGACGCCGGAAAACCCGCAGAGGCCGGCCCCGCCGGCCGAGGGCCCGCGCCGCCTTCTCCCCGGCCGGGGCGAGGCGGCCTCTGCCGGGCCGGGCGGGCCGGGCGAGCTGGCCGCGGACGGCGAGCTCGGGCGCACCGCGCTGGCCCAGCCGGCGGCTTTCGTCTTCGGCTACGCCCTGGCGGGCCTGTGGCAGCAGTGGGGCATCCGGCCGCGGGCCTTGGTCGGCTACAGCGTCGGCGAGTTCCTGGCGGCCTGCCTCGCCGGCGCGCTGTCGCTCGAGGACGCGCTGCTGCTGGTCGCCCGGCGCGCGCGGATGATCGACGAGCTGCCGGCCGGCGCGATGCTGGCGGTGCCGTTGGGAGAGGCCGAGCTGGGCCGCCGCCTCGGCGCGGAGCTGGCGGTGGCGGCCTGCAACGGGCCGCAGCTGAGCGTGGTGGCGGGTCCGGCGGCGGCGGTCGCGCGGCTGGAGGGCGAGCTGCGCGCCGAGGGCGTGCCGGCGCGGCGGCTGCGCGCCCGGCACGCCTTCCACTCGCCGATGATGTCGCCGCTCGCCGAGCGCTTCGGCCGTCTGCTCGGCGCGGTGACGCTGCGGCCGCCGGAGATCCCGTGGGTGTCCACGGTCACCGGCGGCTGGGTCACGGCCGCGGAGGTGACCACGCCGGCCTACTGGCTCCGCCACCTCCGCGAGCCCATCCGCTTCGAGCAGGCGATGGCCACGCTCTGGCAGGAGGCCGACCGCGTGGTGCTCGAGGTCGGCCCCGGCGCGGCGTTGACCAGCGTGGCCGTGCAGCTGGCGCCCGCCGGCGCCGAGCGGCTGGCGCTGGCATCGCTGCCGTCGACCGGCGGGAGCGCCGCCGGGACCGCCGGGAGCGGTGGGCCGGAGAGCGACGCCGGCTTCCTGCTCACCACCCTGGGCAAGCTCTGGCTTGCCGGCGCGCGCGTCGATTGGGAGGGCTTTCACGGCGGCGCGCGGCGGCGCCGGCTGCGGCTCCCCACCTATCCCTTCGAGCGCCGCCGGTATTGGGTGGAGTCCGCGGCGGAGCCGGCGGCAGCCGAGCCCGACGCGGCCCCGGCCGCGGCGGCCCCAGGGGCGCCGGGGCACTCCGGGGACATCCCCCGGGCAACCACCACTCACGCGCGGCCGAACCTGCAGCACCCCTACGTCGCTCCCGGCACCCTGGTGGAGGCGACCCTCGCCGTGGTCTGGCAGGAGCTGCTGGGGCTCAGCCAGGTGGGGGTGCACGACAACTTCTTCGCGCTCGGCGGGCACTCGCTGCTGGCCACCCAGATGGCCGCGCGGGTGCGGGAGATCCACGGCGTCGAGCTGCCGGTGGAGAAGCTGTTCGCCGCCCCGACCGTGGCGGAGCTTGCCCCCGTCGTCGAGGAGCTGCGGCAGGCGGCGGCCGTCGCGGCTCCGGCGGCGGCGGGGCCGCTGCAGCGCATCGAGCGGCGCCGCTTCCCGGCCCCGGCGCCGGCCTCCTTCGCCCAGCAGCGGCTGTGGTTCGTCGATCAGCTCACCCCCGGCCTGATCGCCTACAACAACCCGGTCGCCGTCGAGCTGGAGGGCCGCCTCGACGTCCGCTGCCTGGCGCGGAGCCTGGAGGAGGTGGTGCGCCGCCACGAGATCCTGCGCACCCGCTTCGCCGCCGATCCGGAGGGTCTGGCGCAGATCGTCCAGATCGTCCTGCCCCGGCTCGCCACGCCGCTGCCGCGGGTCGATCTGGCGGGTCTCGCCGCGCCGCGGCGGGAGGCGGAGGCACGCCGCCTGGCCACCGCCGTGGCGCAGCGGCCGTTCGACCTCGCGCGCGGCCCGCTGCTGCACACCGTCCTGCTGCGGCTGGCGGAGCGGCGGCACCTGTTCGTCGCGGTGCTGCACCACATCGTCGCCGACGAGTGGTCGCTGCGCATCTTCCTGCGGGAGGTCGCCGCGCTCTACGACGCCTTCGCCGCCGGGGCCGCCTCGCCGCTCGCCGAGCTGCCCATCCAGTTCGGCGACTTCGCCGCCTGGCAGCGCGAGGCGCTGACCGGCGACGCCTTGGCCGGCCACCTGGAGTTCTGGCGCGAGCGGCTGCGCGACGCCCCGCCGGTCCTCGCCCTGCCCACCGACCGGCCGCGCCCGCCGCGGCAGAGCTTCCGCGGCGCGGTCCAGCCCTTCGCGCTGGCGGCGGCGGCCGGCGCGGCGCTCGGCGCCCTCTGCCAGGCGGAGGGCCTGACCCTGTTCATGGCGCTTCTGGCCTGCCTCCAGATCCTGCTGCACCGCTACAGCGGTCAGGACGACCTCGTCGCCTCGACCGGTATCGGCAACCGCTCCCGGGCAGAGACCGAGCCGCTCATCGGCTGCTTCATCAACCTGCTGCTGCTGCGCGCCGACTTCTCCGCCAACCCCACCGTGCGCCAGCTGCTGCGCGACACCCGCCGCGCGGTGCTGGACGCCTATGCGCATCAGGATCTGCCCTTCGAGGCGCTGGTGGAGCATCTGCGCCCGGAGCGCGACGCCAGCTACGGCGCCCTGGCGCAGGTGATGCTGGTGCTGCTCAACGTGCCGCCCCTGGAGGTCGGCGACGGCGAGCTGCGCTTCACCGGCGTCGCCGTGGAGCGCGGCACCGCCCAGCTCGACCTCACCTTCTACCTGATGGAGGAGGCGGGCGGCCTCTCCGGCCTGGCGGAGTACAGCACCGACCTGTTCGACCGCGCCACCGTGGCGCGGCTGCTCGGCCACTTCGTGCTGCTGCTCTCGCGCTGCGGCGCCGACCTCGACCGGCCGGTCGCGGCGCTGCCGATGCTCGGCGAGGCCGAGCGGCAGCAGACGGTGCTGGAGTGGAACCAGACCGCCGCGCCGCTCCCGGGCGAGGACTGCCTGCACCGGCAGTTCGAGGTCCAGGCGGCGCGGCAGCCCGCGGCGCCGGCGATCGTCTTCGCCGGCGAGACGCTCGGCTTCGGCGACCTCGACCGCGGCGCCGAGCGGCTGGCTCATCGCCTGCGCCGGTTGGGGGTGGGCCGCGGCGAGCTGGTGGGCGTGGCGCTCGACCGCTCGCCGCGGGTGGTGGTGGCGCTCCTCGGCATCCTCAAGGCCGGGGCGGCCTACGTGCCGCTGGACCCCGCCTACCCGGAGCAGCGCCTGGCCGGGATGCTGGCGCAGACCGCCACGCGAGTGCTGATCACCGAGGAGAGCCTGGCGGCGCGCTTCGCCGCTCTCGGCGTGCAGGCGGTGGTGCTCGGCACCGCGGAGGACCCGGTCGGCGGGCTGCCGGCGGCGGCAGGGGCGGCGGCCGGCGATGCCGAGGGCGCTGGCGGTGGCGGTGGGGGCGGCGACGCCGGCGGGGATGGCGATGCGGCCAGGGCTGACGCTGCCGGCGAGGGTGCCGGAGCGGCCGGAGCGCCAGGACCGGCCGAGGCGGTCGGAGGCGGGGACCTGGTCTATGCCATCTTCACCTCGGGCTCCACCGGCCAGCCCAAGGCGGTGCTGCTGGACCATCGCGGCAGGGTCAACAATTTCACCGACCTCAGCCGGCGCTTCGCCATCGGTCCCGGCGACCGCATGCTCGCCCTGTCGTCGCTGAGCTTCGACATGTCGGCCTACGACCTGCTCGGCGTGCTGGCCGCCGGCGCCGCGGTGGTGCTGCCGCGGCCCGCGGAAGCGCGGGAGCCGGCGGCGTGGGCGGAGCTGATCGCGCGCCATCGGGTCACCCTGTGGCACTCGGTGCCGGCGATGATGGAGATGCTGCTCGACCACCTCGCGGCCCATCCGCGGCAGACGCTCGCCTCCCTGCGCCTGGTGCTCCTGGGCGGCGACTGGATCCCGGTGGCGCAGCCGGACCGCGTGCGCCGGTGCGGCAGCGGCCTGGAGGTCGTGAGCCTGGGCGGCGCCACCGAGGCGTCGATGGATTCGATGGTCTACCGCATCCGCGAGGTGGCGCCGGGGTGGCGCAGCATCCCATACGGCCGGCCGCTGGCCAATCAGCAGGCCTACGTGCTCGACCCGGAGCTCGAGCCGGTGCCGGTGGGCGTGGTCGGCGAGCTGCACCTGGGGGGCGCCGGCGTCGGCTGGGGCTACCTCGGCCAGGCCGGGCTGACGGCCGCCCGGTTCGTGCCCGATGCGCTCGGCGCCAGGCCCGGCGGCCGGCTCTACAAGACCGGCGACCTGGCGCGTTACCTGGCGGACGGCACCGTCGAGCTGCTCGGCCGCCGCGACAACCAGGTCAAGATCCGCGGCTTCCGCGTCGAGGTCGGCGAGATCGAGACCGCCCTGCGCCGGCTGCCCGGGGTGCGCGAGGCGGTGGTGACGGCCCGGCCCGACCGCCGGGGCGAGCGCCGCCTGGTCGCCTACGTGGTCCCGGCGACGGGCGCGACCGCCACGGCAGCGGAGGTCGCGGCGGTCAAGGACCGCCTGCGGCAGAGCCTTCCCGTCTACATGGTGCCCGACGCGGTGATGGCGATCCCGGCGCTGCCGCTCACTCCCAACGGCAAGCTCGACCGCGCGGCGTTGCCGCCTCCCGCGGAGCGCCCCGGCCCCGAGGATTTCGTCGTTCCCCAGGGCCCGCTCGAGAACCTGGTCGCCGGCATCTGGCTCGACGTCCTGGGCGTCGAGCGCGTCGGGGCCCACGACGACTTCTTCGATCTCGGCGGCCATTCGCTGCTCGCCACCCGCGTCGTCACCCGGCTGGCCGAGGCGCTGCCGCTGGAGGTGCCGCTGCGCACGCTGTTCGAGGCGCCGACCGTGACCCGGCTGGCCGCCCGCCTCGCCGAGCTCGCCGGACCGGCGCGCGGCGAGATCGAGCGCATCGCCGAGATCCTGCTCGAGGTGGACGAGGCGACGGACGGCGGCGGCGGCGGCGAAAGCCCGCCGGAGCAGCGGACGGCAGATCCGGGCGCGAGCAGCGCCCGGCCCGCCTAGCCAGGAGCAGGACGGACGGAAATCGATGGCCAAGGCGGACGACAGCAGCGACCTTCCGAACCTCCCGAGCGTTCCGAACGTTCCGAGCAGGGGGGCCGGTTCCCCGGCGGGGGGGCGGCAGCGGCGGCTGCGCCCGCTCTCCGCCGCCCAGCGCGGCCTGGTCGCCGAGCGGCTGCGCGACGAGGGGTTGCGCAGCGATCACCTGGAGACCATCCCGCGCCGCCGGAGCACGGGTCCGGCCCCGCTGTCCTACGCCCAGCAGCGGCTGTGGTTGCTCGATCAGCTGGCCGGCGGCAGCGCCTTCTACAACGTGCTGGTGGCGCTCCGGCTGAGCGGCGAGCTGGCGGTGCCGGCGCTGGCCGGGGCGCTCGGCGCCATCGTCGGGCGGCACGAGTCCCTGCGCACCACCTTCCCGGCGCCGGACGGCAAGCCGCTGCAGTCGATCGCGGCGCGCGCCAAGCCGGCCCGGCTGCCGTGGATCGACCTGGCGGGCCTGGCCGCCGGCCGCGCGCAAGCCGAGGCGCTGCGCCTGGCGCGGGCGGAGGCGCGGCGCCCCTTCGACCTGGCGAGGGGGCCGCTGCTGCGCAGCACCCTGGTGCGGCTGGGCGCAACCGATCACGTTTTCCTGCTCACCCTGCACCACATCATCTTCGACGGCTGGTCGAGCGGCGTCCTGGTCCAGGAGCTGACGGCCCTGTATGCCGCCGCCGCCGCCGGCCGCCCCTCGCCGCTCGCCGAGCTGCCCATCCAGTACGCCGATTACGCCGAGTGGCAGCGGGATTGGATGGAGGGCGGGCTGCGGGACGGGCGGATGGCGAGCCAGCTGAGCTACTGGCGGGAGCAGCTCGCCGGCAGCCCGCGGGCGCTGGAGCTGCCGGCCGATCATCCGCGGCCGCCGGTCGAGAGCCATCGCGGCCGCTATCACCCGGTGCGCATCCCGCCGCCTCTTGCCGACGGCCTGCGGGCGCTGGCCAGGGCGGAGCAGGCCACCCTCTTCATGGCCCTGCTGGCGGGGTTCGGCGCCGTGCTCCACCGCCACAGCGGGCAGCCCGACATCCTGATCGGCACGCCGGTCGCGAACCGGCGGCGGTCCGAGATCGAGGGGCTGATCGGATTCTTCGTCAACACCCTGGTGCTGCGCCTGGACCTGGGGGCGGCGCCGCCGTTCCGCGCCCTTCTCGGCCAGGCCCGCGCGACGGCGCAGGCCGCCTATGCGCACCAGGACCTGCCGTTCGAGCGGCTGGTCGAGGAGCTGCAACCGCAGCGGCAGCTCGGGCGCTCGCCGCTGTTCCAGGTGATGCTGATCCTGCAGAACGCGCCCCGGCCCGCCCTGGAGGTGGCCGGCCTGAGCATCGAGCGATTGGATCTCGAACCGGGCGTCGCCCGGTTCGATCTCATGCTCGACCTCACCGAGATGGACGGCGGCCTCGCCGGCGGGCTGGAGCATGCGACCGACCTGTTCGAGAGTCCCACCATCGGCCGCCTGATCGGGCACCTCACGACGCTCCTGGCGGCGGCCGTCGCCGACCCGGAGGCGTGCGTCGAGGAGCTGCCGATGCTCAGCGCGGCGGAGCGGGCGCAGCTGCTGTGGGAGTGGAGCGAGAGCCCGCGCGGCGGGCCGCCGGCCGGCCGGGGGGAGGCCCTGGGCGTCCCGGCCGGCCGGGAGGACGGCCAGGACGTCCTCGACCGTTTCCGGCAGCAGGTGCGGATGCGCCCGCAGGCGCCGGCGCTGACCTTCCTGGACGGCGGCCATGACGGCGGCAGGCGCGACCGCTGGACCTACGGCGACCTCGCCGCCCGCGCCGGCCGGCTCGCCCGGCGCCTGCGCCGGCTGGGGGTGGGGCCGGAGGTGCGCGTCGGGGTGCTGGCCGAGCGCGCGCCGGAGCGGGTCGCCGCGATGCTCGCGGTGCTCGCGGCCGGCGGCGCCTACGTGCCCCTCGATCCGCTGCACCCGCGCGAGCGCCTGCTGTACATCCTGGCCGACGCGGGCGTCGCGGTGCTCGTCGGCCGCCGGGAGGCGACGGCGGCGCTCGGCTGGCAGCAGGGGCCGGAGCTGGACTGGGAGAGCGGGCGCCCGACGGCTCAGCCTCCGTCCACGGGATCGGCGGAGCCGCCTCCTGATCGATCGGCCCAGCCGCCATCCAGTGGACCGGCGAGGCCGCCGTCCGAGGGATCGGCGGATCCACGGTCCAACCGGTTGGCGAAGCCGGCGCCCGACGGCTGGGCCGAGCCGCCGTGGGACGGGCCGGCCGGGCTGCCGGGCGACGAGCCCGCGGCGGCGGCGGCCATGGCCGAGAGCCTGGCCTACGTCATCTACACCTCGGGCTCGACCGGTGCCCCCAAGGGCGTGGCCCTGCCCCGGCGGGCGCTCGCCAGCCTCCTGCGGTGGCATCCTGCCGCGCTTCCCGGCGCGGCCAGGACCCTGCAGTTCGCCGCCCCCGGCTTCGACGTCTCGCTGCAGGAGGATCTGGCGACGCTCTCCTCCGGCGGCGAGCTGCTGGTGATCCCGGAGCAGGTGCGGCGCGACCCCGAGCGCCTCCTGCGCCTGATCGGCGACGAGCGGGTGGAGCGGATCTTCCTGCCGGTGGTGGCGCTGCAATCCCTCGCGGCGGTCGGCGCGGTCGGCGGGATCGGCGGGGTCGGCGCCGAGGGCGCGGCCGGAGCGGCGGCGGGGCGCGGCACGGCGCCGGCGGGCGCGCTGCGCGACGTGATCGCCGCCGGCGAGACGCTGCGCATCACCCCGGCGCTGGCCGCCTGGCTGGCGCGGCTGCCCGGCTGCCGGCTGCACAATCACTATGGCCCCAGCGAGAGCCACGTGGTGACGGCGCTGCGGCTTGCGGGCGACAGCCGCGGCTGGCCGCTGCTGCCCGCGATCGGCCGGCCGGTGCCCGGCGCACGGATCGAGATCCTCGATGCCCGCCTCGCGCCGGTGCCGATCGGGGTGGTGGGCGAGCTCGCCATCGGCGGTCCGCCGCTCGCCCGCGGCTACCTGCGGCAGCCGCGGCTCACCGCCGAGCGCTTCGTCCCCGACCCCCACGCCCTCCGGGCGGATGCCAGGGGCGGGCGGCTCTACCTCACCGGCGACCTCGGGCGCTTCCAGCCGGACGGCAGCCTCGAGCTCCTGGGTCGCCGCGACCGCCAGATCAAGGTGCGCGGCATGCGCATCGAGCCGGCGGAGATCGAGGCGGTGCTGGAGCAGCAGCCGCTGGTGAGCCGGGCGGTGGTCGAGGCGCGCGAGGACGGGAGCGGCAACCGCCGCCTGGTGGCCTACCTGGCCGGCGATGCGCCGGAAGCGCTTGATGCCGCCGCGATCACCCGCGCGCTGCGCGCGCGCCTCCCGGGACCGATGGTGCCGGAGGTCCGGGTCCTGCCGGGGCCGATGCCGCTCACCGCGAGCGGCAAGATCGACCGCCGGGCGCTGCCGGAGCTGGCGGCGCCTGGCGGGAGCGGCGCGGCCGGCGGCGAGATCGTCCCGCCGCGCGACGCGATGGAGGAGATGCTGGCGGCGATCTGGTGCGGCCTGCTCGATCGTCCCGCGGTCTCGATCGACGACGACTTCTTCGCGCTCGGCGGCCACTCCCTGCTCGCCACGCAGCTGGTGTCGCGGATCCGCGACTGCTGCGGCTGCGAGCTGCCGCTCCAACGGGTCTTCGAGGCGCCGGTCCTGGCGGCGATGGCGGAGGCGGTCCGCGCCAGCGGCGAGGCGGCCTGGCCGGGCGCGGAGAGCCGTGCCGCTCCGCCCATGCGGCGGGTGTCCAGGGAGGGCGGCCTCGCGCTGTCGTTCGCGCAGTGGCGCCTGTGGTTCATCGACCGGCTCGCGGGCGGCGCTCTCTACAACATGCCGATGGCGCTGCGGCTGAGCGGCCGGCTGTCGCCGCCGGTGCTGTCCCGGGTGCTGACGGAGGTGGCGCGGCGCCACGAGGTGCTGCGGACGGTGTTTCGCGAGCTGGGCGGCGAGCGCGGGGAGCCACGGCAGGTGATCCTGCCGCCCGCGGCCTTCGCGCTGCCGCTGGTGGACCTGACCGGCCTGGCGGCGGCCCGCCGCGAGGCGGCCGCGATGGCGTGCATCGAGCAGGAGGCGTGGCGGCCGTTCGATCTGGAGCGCGGGCCGCTCTGGCGGGCGCGGCTCTGGCGGCTCGGCTCCCCTGAGAACGCCGACAGCGCCGAGCACCTGCTGCTCTTCGCCATGCATCACATCGTCAGCGACGGCTGGTCGCTGGGATTGCTGGTGCGGGAGGTGACGGCGCTCTACACGGCGTTTGCCGCGGGACGGCCCTCGCCCCTCGCCGATCTGGCGCTGCAGTACGCGGACTTCGCGGCCTGGCAGCGGAGCTGGCTCGCGGGCGGCGTGCTGTTCGGGGAGATCGCCTACTGGCGGCGTCATCTGGCGCCGTCGCCGCCGGTCCTCGAGCTGCCGGCCGACCGGCCGCGCCCCGAGGGGCGGAGCGTCCGCGGCGCCATGCGGCGCCTGGCGCTGCCCCGCGAGCTCTCCGCGGCGCTCGCCGCCTTCTCGCGGCAGCAGGGGGCGACGCTCTTCATGACGCTGCTCGCCGCGTTCGGCGCGCTGCTCTGCCGCCTGACCGGCCAGGAGGACCTCACCCTGGGCACCACGGTGGCCGGGCGCAACCGCCTGGAGACCGAGCCGCTGATCGGGTTCTTCGTCAACACCCTGGTGCTGCGGCCCGACCTGTCGGGCGAGCCGCGGTTGCCCGAGCTGCTGTCGCGGGTGCGCCGCGAGGTGCTCGGCGCGTATGCGCATCAGGACCTGCCGTTCGACAAGCTGGTCGAGTACCTGGCGCCCGGGCGGCGCCTCGCCCATACGCCGCTCATCCGGGTGATGCTCACGCTGCAGAACGCGCCCCTCGGCGGGCTGGCAGAGCTGGCGCTGCCGGGCCTGCGCCTGGCGCCCGTGGAGCTGGCGCAGGAGGTCACGCGGTTCGATCTCGACCTGTCGCTCCACGAGGCCGCGGGGGCGATCGGCGGCGG
This sequence comes from Thermoanaerobaculia bacterium, assembly GCA_030150965.1. Taxonomy (GTDB): domain Bacteria; phylum Acidobacteriota; class Thermoanaerobaculia; order Multivoradales; family UBA5704; genus JASLEW01. Next base: position 11,854 of record JASLEW010000004.1, read on the forward strand.
CCTCACCTATTCGACCGACCTCTTCGACGGCGCGACGCTGGCGCGGTGGATGGCCCGGTTCGAGGCGGTCCTGCATGCCTGGATGGACGACCCGGAGCTGACCGTGGCCGAGCTGCCGCTGGTGAGCGCGGCGGAGCGGCAGCAGCTGCTCCGCGAGTGGAGCACCGCTCCGGACGGTCCCGACCCCTGGGCGGGTGAGGACGGTCAGGGTCCGAGGGGCGAGGCCGGCGAGGCTGGCGGACAGGGAACGCGCGAGGCGGGGGAGCAGGCGGCGCGCGAGGCAGGAGCGGAGGAGGCGACGATCGGCGGGCTCTTCGCGGCGCAGGCGGCGCTGCGGCCGGAGACGGTCGCGGTGGCGCACGGGCGGGAGCGCCTGAGCTACGGCGAGCTGGACCGTCTGGCCGAGGGGCTGGCACGCGAGCTGCGCACGCTGGGCGTAGGCCCCGAGGTGCCGGTCGGGCTCTGCGCCGAGCGCTCGGCCGAGATGGTGGTCGGTCTCCTGGGGATCGCCAAGGCCGGCGGCGCCTACGTGCCTCTCGACCCACGGTACCCGGCGGAGCGGCTGGCGCTGCTGATCGAGGACACGCTGTTGCCGGTGGTGGTGGGGCAGGAGCGGCTGCTCGCGGACCTGCCGGTCTCGGCCTGGACGCAGCTGGTGGCGCTCGACGGCCCGGCCGCCGCGGGCTGGCGGCGGCGGGCACCGCGGCCGGAGGAGATGGCGGGGCCGGAGAGCGCCTCGCCTGCGGCGCCATCCGGACCGCAGGGCGCCGCGCCGGCGGTGGGGCAGGACGCGAGCGTCGCTTCCTCGGGGAAGCGGCATCCCGCGGCGAGGGGTCCAGCCGCGGCGGCGGGACCTGGCGCGGCTCCGGCCACGGCGGAGAACCTGGCCTACGTGATGTACACCTCGGGCTCGACCGGGCGGCCGAAGGGCGTGGGGGTGACGCACCGGGGCGTGGCGCGCCTGGTGCGCGACGGCAGCTTCATGCGCCTGGGGCCGGAGGAGGTGTTCCTGCAGCTGGCGCCGGTGTCGTTCGACGCCTCGACGCTGGAGATCTGGGGAGCGCTGCTGCGGGGCGGCTGCCTGGTGGTGGCGCCGCCGGGCGCGCCGGCGCTGGAAGACCTCGGACGGTGGCTGGCGGAGGACGGAGTGACCGCGCTCTGGCTGACCGCGGGCCTGTTCCACGAGGTGGTGGAGCGCGACGTCATGGCCCTTCGTCCGCTGCGCCAGCTCCTGGCGGGTGGCGACGTGCTGCGCCCGCAGGCGGTGCGGCGGGCGCTGGCGGCGGTGCCGGGCCTGCGGCTGATCAACGGCTACGGGCCGACCGAGAACACCACCTTCACCGCCTGCCATGGGATGGAGGCGGGGACCGCGGCGCCGGCGGCCGGGAGCACGGTGCCGATCGGCCGGCCGATCGCCGGCACCGAGGTGTACGTGGTGGACGGCACCGGCGGCGCGGCGCCGGTGGGAGTGGCCGGCGAGCTGCTGGCGGGCGGCGCGGGCCTGGCGCGAGGGTATGGCAACCATCCCGAGCTGACCGCGGAGCGGTGGGTGCCGGACGGGCTGTCCGGCGGCCGGGGCCGGCGGCTGTACCGGACGGGAGACCGGGTGCGCTGGCGCGCCGACGGGTGGCTGGAGTTCCTCGGCCGGATGGACCGCCAGGTGAAGGTGCGCGGCCACCGCATCGAGCCGGCGGAGATCGAGGCGGCGCTGCTGACCGCCGGCTGGGTGCGGGAGGCGGTGGTGGCGGCGCGGCCGGAGGGCGGCGACAAGCGGCTGGTGGCCTACGTGGTGCCGGCGGAGCCAGGCCACCGGCCGGCGCTGGCGGAGCTGCGGGAGCACCTGGGAGCGCGGCTGCCGGAAGCGATGCTGCCCTCGGCCCTGGTGGTCCTGGACGCGCTGCCGCTGACCGCGCGGGGAAAGGTGGACCGCGAGGCGCTGCCCGCGCCCGGGGTGGCCGGAGCGCCCGGAGGGGTGGGGGCGCCGGCGGCGGGAGCGGCGGGATGGCGGGCGCCCCAGACCCCGGTCGAGGAGATCCTGGCCGCGATCTGGAGCGAGGTGCTGGCGGCGCCGCGGGTCGGGGTGGACGACAACTTCTTCGATCTCGGGGGCAACTCGCTGCTGGCCACGCGGGCGGTGTCGCACCTGCGGAGCGCATTCGAGGTCGAGGTGGGGCTGGCCGAGCTGTTCGCGGCGCCGACCATCGCCGGCCTGGCGGCGCGCGTGGAGGAGGCGGTGCGGGCGCGAGCCCGTCCCACCGCCCCGCCGATCCAGCGCGTGCCGCGGGATGGCGGGCCTGCCGGGAGCGCCGCGGTCGGCGGCGGCCACGGCGAGGCGGGGGCCGCCAACGATCTGCCGCTGTCGTTCGCCCAGCAGCGGCTGTGGTTCATCGATCAGCTGGAGGGCGGCTCGCTCTACAACGTGCCGATCGCCCTGCGGCTGCGCGGCCGGCTGTCGGTCGCGCTGCTGTCGCGGGTGTTGGGCGAGGTGGTGCGGCGGCACGAGGTCCTGCGCACGGTGTTCTCCGCGGCCCGGGGGACGGTGCGGCAGGTGATCCTGCCGCCGACCCCCTCGGCGGTTCCCCTGGTGGACCTGACGCAGCTCGCGGCGGCCCGGCGCGAGGAGGCGGCGATGGGCCGGCTCCGCGAGGAGGCGCACCGGCCGTTCGACCTGGCCCGCGGCCCGCTCTGGCGGGCGCGGCTCTGGCGGCTCGGCACCCCTGAGAACGCCGAGGGCGCCGAGCACCTGCTGCTCTTCGCCATGCACCACATCGTGAGCGACGGCTGGTCGCTCGGTGTGCTGGTGCGGGAGGTGACGGCCCTCTACACCGCCTTCGCCCTCGGCCGACCGTCGCCGCTCCCCGAGCTGCCGGTGCAGTACGCGGACTTCGCGGTCTGGCAGCGCCGCTGGCTCTCGGGCGGGGTGCTGGCCGGCGAGCTCGCGCACTGGCGCCGACACCTGGCCGGTGCGCCGCCGGTCCTCGATCTGCCGGCCGACCGCCCGCGCCTCGCCGAGCGCACCTTCCGCGGCGCCACCCGGGTCTGCATCCTGCCGCCGGCCCTGACCGAGGCGGTCCGGGCGCTGGCGCGGCGCGAGGGCGCGACGCTGTTCATGGCCCTCGCCGCCGGGTTCGAGGGATGGTTGGGACGGATCACCGGCCGCATCGACCTCACCTTCGGCACGCCGATCGCCGGCCGCAACCGGCTGGAGACGGAAGGGTTGATCGGTTTCTTCGTCAACACCCTGGTGCTGCGCGCCGACCTGGCGGGCGATCCCTGCGCCGCCGAGATCCTGGGCCGGGTGCGGCGGGAGACGCTCGCCGCCTACCAGCACCAGGACCTGCCGTTCGAGAAGCTGGTCGAGGAGCTCGATCCGGAGCGGAGCCTCGCCCGGTCGCCGCTGTTCCAGGTGATGCTGGTGCTGCAGAACAACGCGCCAGAGCGGCTGGAGGTGCCCGGCGTCGAGCTGCAGCCGGTGGCGGTGCCCGCCGTGGCGACGGACTTCGACCTCACCCTGACGCTGCAGGAGGCCGAGCAGGGCCTCAGCGCGGCGCTCGACTACAGCACCGATCTGTTCGACGGCGCGACCGCGGCGCGGTTCCTGGCGCAATTCGAGCGGCTGCTCGCCGCGGCCGCCGAGCGGCCGGAGACGCGGCTGTCGCGGCTGGCGCTGCTCGGAGCGGCCGAGCGCTTCCAGGTGCTGGCCGAGTGGAACGACACCGGGCCCGCGGTCCCGCGCGACGAGCTGCTGCACGAGGCTTTCCTGGCGCAGGCCGCGGCGGCTCCGGAACGCGTGGCCCTGGCCTCCGGCGGCCAGCATCTCAGCTACGGCGAGCTGGCGGCGCAGGCCACCCGGCTGGCGCACGAGCTGGCGGCGCTCGGCGCCCGCGCCGAGGTCCCGGCCGGCATCCTGCTGGAACGCGGGACGGAGCGCATCGTGGCCCTGCTCGGCGTCCTGGCGGCGGGCGCTCCCTATCTGCCGCTCGACCCGGCCCTGCCGCCGGAGCGCCTCGGCCAGCTGCTCGCCGGCGCCGGGGCCGCGCTCGTGGTCACCCGCGAGGCGCTGCTGCCCTTGCTGCCGCTCCTGCCCGCGGCGCCGCTGACCGCGGTCTGCCTGGACCGGCGGCGGGGCGGGGCGGCGCGGCATCCCGTCCCCGGCGCGGTGCCGGGGAGCGCCGCCTATGTGCTGTACACCTCCGGCTCGACGGGCCGCCCGAAGGGGGTGGTGGTCGAGCATCGCGCCGCGGCCTGGTACGCGCGCTGCGCCGTGGGCAGCTTCGCGCTCACCGCCGCGGACTGCGCGCTGCAGTTCGCCTCGCTCAGCTTCGACGTGTGCATCGAGGAGATCTTCCCCATCCTGGCGGTGGGCGGCCGGCTGGTGATCGTGCCGGCCGGCGAGCTGCCTGGCGCCAGGGAGTACCTCGCCCTCTGCCGGGCCGAGCAGGTGACGGTGATCTCCCCGGCCACCGCGTTCTGGCACGAGCTGGTGAGCGGCGCCGAGGAGCATCCGGAGGCGTTGCCGGAGTCGCTGCGCCTGGTCTCGATCGGCGGCGAGAAGCCGCGGCCGGACCGCGTCGCCGCCTGGCAGGGGCGGGCGCCGGCCGTCTCGCTGTGCAACGGCTACGGCCCGACCGAGACGACGGTGATCGCCACCGGCTACCGCCTGAGCGGGGCGGCGGATCCTCCCTGGGATGCGGCGCTCGATCTGCCGCTGGGACGCCCTCTCCGCGGCGCCCGCGTCCACATCCTGGACCGGGCCCTGGAGCCGTTGCCGCCGGGGGTGCCGGGGGAGCTGGCGATCGGCGGCGCCGGGCTGGCCCGCGGCTACCTCGGCGCGCCAGGGCTGACGGCGGCGGCCTTCGTGCCCGATCCGTTCGGCGCGGCAGGGGGGCGCCTGTATCGTACCGGCGATCTGGCGCGGCAGCGGCCGGACGGGATGCTCGAGTTCCTGGGGCGGATCGACCACCAGGTCAAGCTGCGCGGCTTCCGCATCGAGCCGGGGGAGATCGAGCAGGCCCTGGCCGGCCTCGACGGCGTGGCGGACGCGGCGGTGGTGCTGCGCGACGATCTGCCGGGCGGCCGCGGCCTGGTTGCCTACGTCGTGGGCGGCACGGGCGCCGGGCCGTCTCCCGCGGCGCTGCGGCAGGCGCTCCGCGACCGGCTTCCCGGCTACATGGTGCCGGCGCATTTCGTGTCCATCCCGGAGCTGCCGCTGACGCCGAGCGGCAAGATCGACCGGCGGTGGCTGGCCGGGCATGGGCCGGTTCCCGGCGCGGCCGGGAGCCCGGCCGCAGGTGCGGCCCGGGAGGGCGGTCGGCAGGCCGGTCCCGATCCGGTGGGCCGCGGCGCCTGGGGCACGCCGGTCGAGGAGCTGGTGGCGGGGATCTTCGCCGCGGTCCTGGGTTGCGAGGGCGCCGGGGCCGTCGGCGCCGAGGCGGACTTCTTCGCCCTGGGCGGGCACTCGCTGCTGGCCACGCAGCTGATCTCGCAGCTGCGCGCGACGTTCGAGATCGAGCTGCCGCTGCGGGCCGTGTTCGAGCGGCCCACCGTCGCCGAGATCGCCCGCGCGATCGAGGAGCTGCGGCGGGAGGGTTCGTCGGCCGCCCAGCCGCCGCTCGTGCCCGTGCCTCGACCCGCCCGGAGCGCCGATGGCGCGGCGCTGCCGCTGTCGTTCGCCCAGCAGCGGCTCTGGTTCATCGATCGGTTGGAGGGCGGCTCGCTCTACAACATGGCGATCGGCCTGCGGGCGAGCGGCGAGCTTTCGCTCGCCGTGCTCGAGCGTGTGCTCACCGAGGTGGTGCGCCGCCACGAGGTGTTGCGCACGGTGTTCCGCGTTCTTCCCGCCCACGGCGCCCAGGCGCGGCAGGTGATCCTGCCGCCGGCCGGGTTCGCGGTGCCGGTCGTGGACCTCTCAGGGGTCGCGGCGCCGCGGCGGGATGCGGCCGCGGCGCGCGCGCTCGGCGCGGAGGCGGAGCGGCCGTTCGACCTGGAGCGCGGCCCGCTGCTGCGGGTGCGGGTCCTGCGGCTCGCCGCCACGGAGCACCTGGTCCTCGTCGCCCTGCATCACATCGTGGGCGACGGCTGGTCGCTGGCGGTGCTGGTCGAGGAGGTGGCCGCGCTCTACCAGGCGTTCTCCCGCGGGGAGGCGTCGCCGCTCGCCGAGCTGACGGTGCAGTACGCCGACTTCGCGGTCTGGCAGTGCGGCTGGCTCTCCGGCGAGGTCCTGGAGCGGCAGGTGGCCTACTGGCGGGAGCACCTGGCCGGGGCGCCGCCGGTGCTCGAGCTGCCGGCCGACCGGCCGCGCGCGCCGGCTCTGCACCGGCGGGCTCG